>NZ_JAQIBU010000178.1 GCF_027858935.1 Oleiagrimonas sp.
ATCGACGCGCTGGCCGAGGCGCTGCGCAGCGGACATCTGGCGGGCGCCGCCGTGGACGTGTTTCCCGTCGAACCCAAGAGCAAGGGCGACGAGTTCGTGTCGCCGCTGCGCGCGTTCGAAAACGTGCTTCTGACTCCACACGTGGGCGGCAGCACGCAGGAAGCCCAGGCCAACATCGGACACGAGGTCGCGGCCAAGCTGGTGCGTTACAGCGACAACGGCTCGACGCTCTCGGCAGTCAATTTCCCCGAGGTATCCCTGCCCGAGCACGCAGGCAGCCGCCGCTTGCTGCACATCCATCGCAACGTCCCGGGCATGCTTTCCCGGGTCAACGAGGTCTTCTCACGCGACGATATCAATATCGACGGCCAGTACCTGCAGACCGACAACGAGGTCGGCTACGTGGTCATCGACATCAGCGCTACCGAAGCTGCTACCGAAACCATCAAGCAGCAGTTGTCGGACATCGACGGCACCTTGCGCACGCGACTGCTGTACTGAGCCCCGGAGGAACGTACATGGCGACCGGCGTGATCAATCTTGCGGACAAGCTGGCCCGCATCCGCGACCACTGGAAACCGCGCGTGGTCGCCGAGATGAACGACTACCAGTTCAAGCTGGTGAAGCTCGAGGGCGATTTCGTCTGGCACGACCACAAGGACACCGACGAGGTGTTCCTGGTGCTGGAAGGCGAGCTGGACATCGAATTGCGCGACGGCAGCGTGCACCTGTCCGCGGGCGAGATGTACGTGGTTCCGAAAGGCGTCGATCACCGCCCGCACGCCGCCGCGGAATGCCACGTGATGCTGATCGAACCGCGCGGCGTGGTAAACACGGGCGACGCCGGCGGGACGATGCAGGCCGAAAACGACGTCTGGATCTGACCCGGTCCAAGCCGTCCTGAGGGACTTCAGGGTCGACTTCACGACTTCAGGGTCAGGTCTCGCCTTTCACGACTTCAGGGTCAGGTCTCGCCTTTTGCTTCCACCAGCTTCACAATTCGTCTGACACGCGAGTAATGCAACCCGAAGTGCTCGCCGATTTCTCGCAACGTGTATCCACCGCTGGCATATGCAAACGCGATGGCCTCGTTGCGATCCGACGCTTGCGCGGCGTACTCCTCAATCGAATGCAAGCGCCCTGCGCGTTGTCGCTTGGGGACGTCCGTCAGTGGTTGATCGAGACGCTGCATACGTTCGTGCAGGTCATCGACAAACGTGTCGTTGCCCAGCATCACCTGATTGCGCAACTGCTCCCACGGTGAGGGTTGATCGCGCCCAAGGTCGACAAACGACTGGTAGGCCCGGGTCGCCTGGGCTCGTTTGGCTCCGAACGCAGAGAGTATCCAGTCACTCGACAAGCCGGCTGTAGCTGCCGACGCGCCGACCGTGGCCCGATAGCTGCTCCAGGGCCAGTCGCCTGCCCGACGCACCATGCGCGCACGCACCGGATTGAGCACGATGTAACGTGCCAACTCCAGCAGATAGGCCTCTTTCTGGACCAAAATCGCCTTGAACCGCCCCTGGAACAGATGCCCTATCCGGTGGTGACGGCGATTGCTGTGCTGCGTGAACACACCATTGAGTTGACGCATACCTTTGGACAGATTCCCGTCCGGTGTCTCCACCAGCAGATGGTAGTGATTGTCCATCAGGCAATACGCGTGCAAGCACCAGTTGAAGCGTTTCACCACCGCACCCAGCACCTGCAGAAAGTCACGGCGATCCGTGTCGTCCTCGTAGATCGACTCACGGCGATCCCCACGCGCTGTGACGTGATACAGCGCTCCTGCAAATTCCAATCTCAAGGGTCGAGCCATGTCCACAAGCTACTTGGGGTTTAGGCAAATGGCAAGACCTGACCCCTTTCTTCTCTCTGACCCGAAGAATGACGGGGGCGGAAAAATAGTGACCCCATTGATTATCTAATAAAGTCAACCATAAACGAATGTGATTTCGAGCAATCACTGTATATAACAACTCCTCCGAAGGTCTGTGCAATTAAATCAAGCGCCTGATCCATAGTTATATTAGTCAGAGAACCAGGCAGGTGAGGCAGTCCGTTGGCCGGTAAGGCGATACCAAGATTGGTAACTCTTGATGCCACATGGATGCCAAGCTTGTTCATTGCCGCATGCACGTCCTCACTACTCTCAAGAGCAGATATCGCCATTGAGGGGTTGTACTGTTCAATTGAGCTAAAAGTAATTGAGGAAATTCTTGTCTGGAGAACCGCATCCGACACCCTGCCTACCCTGATTCTAATGATCCCAGGCGGAGTCTCCGTAACCGCGATATTTTGTTGACCCCTAAATATATGCAAAACTGCAGCCAAGCCCGTTACATTCCTCGACGGGGATTGCACGTCTATCTTCGGAAATAAATTAGGATAACCTTCGTCTGCATGACAGAATGTTGAATAGTAAATGCGCCCCACTTTATCATTTTTCTTCAATACAGGCAAAAGATATTTGAGTACAGCATATTCGTTACGCCAGCCCTGGGTCTGCAGAACTTCTTGTTTTGAGGACAACGTATCTGTCTTCTGGCATCCGAAAAGGCTTCCTAGCATCAGGATGGGTAGAATTATTGAATGCCACTTGAAATTTTCACGTCTAAGAATCATGGCTTAATCACCGTAACGGTATTTGTGATGAGACCATTGTAGGCTTTATTTTCATGCCTAAACTCAGATGTTAAATGATAGTCTACTCCTTGATATCTTACGACAAATGTCTGAGTTGTAATATAGTCAGCGATTCTAGGAGGTTTCACTGGAGGAACCCATCCAACGACGTCAATCGCTACCCCTTTTGTCATCGGAACAAATGGCAGGTGATTTCCATTTATAGTTATGTCTGGCGTAATGTGTTCTTTCCAACTATAACCAGATCCTGTAATGGCTACTCCGCGAGAGCCTTCCAGTTGGTAGAAGTAGTACGAAAATGTACCCTCATTTAGAGTTTTTACTATTACAAACTTAGCTGGCAAACGCGTCGGCGAAAGCTGCCTCGCCATCTGCGACGCCGTGGATGTTGCCGGCGAGGGTGATGATGGAGCTGAGCTATTGGCTGAATTACCTGACCCTTGTCCATCACCTGAATTTGATGTTTGCTGTTGACCTCCATCTGAAACATCAACACCAAAATCCTGCATGCCATGTCCGCTACCAGGAGCGCCTGTTACATTGCATGGAAATCCCGGTTCACACATGGAATCTGGATTATCAGGAGACTCTCCTGTTGGATCCGTGTTCAGGATTGGATTGTTGTTTGCATAATCATACCGATTGAAATTGAATACACTGCCCGATGTCAGGGCTATAGGATCAGGGCTCAAAACCCGTCCGACCTCCGGATCATAGTACCGCGCCTGCATGTACACCAACCCAGTATCCGTATCCTCCACATGCCCACTATACCCCGGCCCATGCTCCGCCATACCCAGCACCTGCGCCCCATACGGCCGGTACGCCGCCTGCTTGATGACCGCCCCCTGCGCATCGGTCTCGACCACCGGCGTCCCCTGCGCATCGGTCAGGTAGATCGTCACCGTGGTCTTGGCCCGCGCTGGCGCCGACAGCACGGCGCACAGCAGCCCGAGTACCACCCCGAATGATGCCATGCCTTTGCTCATGATCTGATCCCTCAGTCGTTCACGACACTGGCGGCAACCGGCCCTTTCCAGGCCGAGCACCCCACTGCGTTGCACGCGCGTAACCAGACCTGCGCGGATGTTGTCGCGTTGGCGATCTGTATCGAATAGCTCAGCGCGGTGGTGGACACGGTGGTACACGTCGAGCTTCCGTTCAGGCAGTACTTGAGGTCATAGCTCGTCGTTTAGGCCACGCTGGGCCAGTTGACATTCAGATAGGTTCTCTCGGGTGGGCGCAGATCAATATATGACCGATGCTCGACAACCGCGGTGACTGTGGTCGGTGTTTGCGGCGGTACCGTTACCGCCACACTCTGGCTTGCGCTCCAGCCGCTGCAACCGCCGACATTGCAGGCGCGCACTCGATAGCCATAGGTCGCATTGGTCTTGCCGCTGACGGCTTTACTGGTGGCACCGCCGCTGTACACCGTGCTCCAACTGCCGCCGTTGACCTGCTCCTGCAGGGTGTAGCTGGTTGCGCCACCGACGCTGTTCCAGCTCACCGTGTAGCTGCCGGTGGTATTGGTAGCCGGCACATTCAGACTCGGCGAACTGCCTGGCGGGAGGGTCACCGCCACGCCGCTGCTGCCGGCCCGGAACGCGCTGCAACCGCTGGCATTGCAGGCCTTTACCTGATAGGTCCACGTTCCGGTGCTGGTCTCGTGGGCGCTATAGCTGGTGCCGCTGCCGTTGTAGATCGTGACCCAGCCGCTGACACCACTTTCTGCGTGCTGCAGGATGTAGCTGGTCGCGGTGCTGGACGCTGCCCAACTGACGGCCACCGTGCCGCTGCTGGTCGCCGGGAGGCTGATGCTGGCCGGTTCCGGGGGCACATGCAGCACGCTCACGGTCACCGTGGCGCTCCAGCCGGTGCATACACCGGACGTGCAGGACTGTGCCCGGTAGCCATACGTGCCATTGCCCAGGCCACTGCGTGCCACGCTGGTGCCGCCGCCGTCGTAGATCTGGCTCCACGACCCTCCGTTGAGCTGCTGCTGGACCACGTAGCTGGTCGCCTCCGGCACCGCGGTCCAGCTCACCGTATAGCTGCCGCTCGTGCTGCTGGACGGGGCGCTCAAGGTCGGTGGCGTGTTGGGCAGGGGCGGCAGCGTGAAGCTGCCCGAGCCGCTCAGTGCATTGTTCGCATTACCTACAGGTGAATCGCCGTACACGTACAGCTTCTGGCCCCCATGGCTGGAGCGCATGGACGCGGTCATCGCGATCGCGAAGCGGTAATGCGTGCCGGTGGTGCCGCAGGCCGTCGCTACGGCTGACCCGCTGCTCTGGTTGGCCGTGGCCGTGGCAATACGCGTGCCGCCACCGCCCGACGGGCCGCCGGCGAAGACCTCCACTTCGACCGAGTCGAGCAGGCCCAGCCGGTCAGCGTCTCGTTGCCGCTGGCGTCTGCCGTCAGGCCGTCAACGTTGCCGATAATGGCCGAGCTGTTGGTCGTCACCTTGGCAATCAACCGCTTGCCCATGTGGATGTAATCGCTGGTGTCGCCGGTGTTCGGGCTGTAGTTCATCATCAGCTGCCCGGCCGCGCTGTAGACCGCATAGGTCTTCGCGCCGTCGGCCGCGATGGTCTTGACCCGGCGGCCGGACGCGTCGTAGCCATAGCTGTCCTTGCCCACCACCTGGTCGAGCTGGTCGGCCTGGTCGAACAGCAGACTGGTGCTGTCCTTGGCGGTGGTGTTGCCGCGGGCGTCGTAGGTGAAGCTGTGCAGCGTGGAACCGCCGCTGGCAATGCTGGCCAGTCGGTTGGTGGCGTCATAGGTGTATGTGGCCGTCACGCCGCCGTTGGTCATATGCGTAAGGTTGTTGAGTGCGTCATAGCCGTAGCCCATGGAGCCCCACAGGTGGGTATCCGTGGCCGCGGTCAGACGGTTGAGACCATCGTATGTAAACGACGCGTTGCGCGTGCCATCGACCAGATCCGTGATCTGCGTAATGTTGGCGTTGTTGTCGTAGGTCAGGTCCTCGCTGAAGACCTGGCTGCTGCCTTGCGCGTAGCTGATATTGCGCAGAATCTGGCGGGTGTTTTCTTCGGCGACATACTCGGACCCGCCCATGTAAGTCAGGTATTCGAGGTGCCCGTCCGGATAGTATGTGGCCCCGCTGGCGTAGGTGCCGGCCTCGGTGGGGCGGCCCAGCGCATCGGGGGCATACGGGACCACAGTGCCATCCGGATAGGTGGTGCTGGCCAGGGCGCCGTTGGCGTCGTAGGCATAGGTGAACGGCCACTGGTAGCCGTCGATGGACAGCGTCTCGCCGGTCAGCTCGCCGGTGGCGTTGTGCGTGTAGGACCAGTCGGCGCCGTCCGAGGGCACGCTGGAACTGGCCAGGTTGCCGCGCGGGTCGTAGTGGAAGCTGGCGCTGCCGACGCCGTCGGGATAGTTGATGCTGAGCACCCGGTTCAGGGCGTCGTACGTGCGCGTGACCTGGGCCCCTGCGGGAACTTGCGACTGCCCGCAGTCGGTGCCGGTGATGGTCTGCCCCTCGGCGCTCCAGGCGAGGTTGCCGGCCGCATCGTAGGCCATCACCGTGCTGCCGCTTTCCGGCTCGGTGCGGCGGCACAGGCGCTGCTGGGCGTCGTACACCAGGGTCTTGGTCAGAAGCTCGCCGCCGCCGGACTGGGTGATGGACGTCGGGTTGCCGTAGATGTTGCGGGTGATGGTCTGGGTGACGCCTTCGGGCGCCTGCACCTCGATCACGCTGTCGTAGGTGGGCGTGTCGAAGACCTGGTAGCTGGTCGTGGTGACGTTGCCGTTGGGGTCGGTGACCTGCTTGCGCGCACCGCTCAGGTAGGCGGTGGTGGACGTTACGCTGCCGCCTGCAGTTTCGGAATCCTGGTCGACTTCGATCTCCCGGCCCAGCGTGTCGTACGAGGTGTGCGTGCCGAGCGTCAGGGCCGACACGTCCGGGCTGCCGGAAACCGGATACGACGCGAACGTGGTCTGCCCGCGCCAGTTGTAGGCGTTGGCCGCGGTGACATCCGAACCGCTGGTGCCGCTGATGTAGGTATCGGTCAGCAGCGGACGCAACTCGGCATCGAAGTACGTTACGTGTCGCGCGTTGCCCTGGCTGACAGTCCGGTCCCAGTGATCGCCGACGATGCCGCGCTCGGTGCCGGTAATGAAGCTGTAGGTGAAGGTGGTGGGATTGCGTGCCGGCGTGTCGGCCGGGTAGTCGATTCCGGTGACCCTGCCGATCGCGTCGTAGCTGTAGTTTGTCGTGTTGCCGGCCTGGTCGGTGATGGCCGTGATGTCGCCAAACGTATCGACGGCCAGCGACTCGCTGGTGCCGTCGGAATAGCTTATGGCGGTCGGGATGCCGCGGACGTAGCTGGACAGGCTGGTGGTGTGGCCGTTGGCATCCGTGAAACTGGCCAGTTGCCCGGCACTGTTGAAGGTGTAGTCCATCACCTTCTGGCCGAAGTGATAGCGTGTTTGCAGCGTGTCGTTGGACGGATTGTAGTCGTACTTGTTTACAACGGCTTGAACCGAATGGTCCGATGGATTCAGGGTATCCGTTTCCTGCGGCAGACCCTGGCACCACAGCGTCGTGCCGTCGTAGTACGTGGTCTGGGTCTCGTCAGGAACCTGGCCTGCGATCGAGTTGTAGCGCTTGGTTCTGGTGACCCGGGCGCATTGGTCGTAGGCCTCCGACAACCAAGTGTAGGTATCGCCATCCTGGACGATCTGCCTTTCCTGCAGCGGCGAATACTCCGTGAGCTGGGCCTGGTTGAGCCAGGGATACAACAACCCACCCGCCGAAGCAGGCCAAGGCCGTGTGTTCGGGTCCGGGGTCGGATCCGCGTACTGCACATTCTTGACCGATCTCATCAGGGTGGACGAACCCGCCGCCCCCACGTAGTAGTCGGTTTCCAGCAAGTGGCTTTCGGTGACGTCGAACTTGTTGCTGAAGGTGCGCCGCACCGTGCTGCCGTCCGGATGGATCACGTCCGTCCAGACTGTGGTCGGGCACGATCCGGTGCAGGTATCCCAACTCGCATTGGGCGCGGAGTATTGATACTGCCAGGTCCGCGTGGGCACACCGGCGCCCGATACCGCGCGCTGGGTAATCGTGAAGTCGTACCATTCCTTGGGGATATATGCGTACGTCCCCGAATAATCGGCCGTGGCTACCCCTTCGGTATTCGCGCAGCGTTGCGGTACAAACGACCGGCCATGCGGCATGCTCTTGACCGTGAAGGTTCCGGTCAGACCCGATGGATGAACGATACTCGCGGAGATCGCGTCGAGATCTTTCGGGACGCTGACCGAATTGCATGAGCCGCCGGTGGTGGGGTCGACCAGATAAGGTAGCGCTACGAAATTCCCAAGGTTGTACTTCCATTGACTGCCATCGGGCAGCGTCACGGACTGCAGCGTCGTCAAGCTTCCGCCGTAGAGCGGATTGGTGAATGTCGTGTAGGCATACGTCCAGGTTCGTGGCGCACCGGCCGATGGCTGCAATGTCACGCTCTGCACATTCCCCGCGCTGTTGTACTGAACGCTCAATGCACGGCCGTCGCTGGCCGTGATGCCGGTCAGCGCTCCGCCCGAGTTGTAACTGTAGGTCAGAGAATTGCCGAACCGGTCCACGACCTTGGTGACCAGCAGGAAGGCCACTTGCCGGCCGAGACTGCTCGAAATCGGCGTATTCCCGTTCCACGTGGTTTGGGATGCGCCCAGCGCCAAACCATACGTCAATTCATTGAAGTAATATTGAGTACCGTCGGGAGCTTGCGCGATGAATCCATCGCCTGGTTCACCATTGGCGGTCGTGGACTCGGAAATACAGCTCAATCGCCAGTGGTTGTTGGTGACAGCCGGATAGGTTCCGTTGGTTGCGGCATCCTGATTTTTCAGGATGTCCTGGCTGCCTTGCCCCGGAATGATCAAATGATAATCCTGCCACCATTGCCCTGGGGCCCACTCCGTTGCGCCAGAGCTCCCAGTGATATTCGTGTAAAGCATTGGCGGCGACCCGAAATCTTGACAGCGCATGTTGCTGCCGTTGCCCACCACCTATCCCGTCACTTTTTTCCAAGTGCTCGAGACGCTCACCCACGCAGTTGGGGGGTCAAGGTCCGGATACGCGGCAAGTCGATGGTCCAGTAGCCGATCAACTTCTCCGCACTGGTGGCGGAGGCTGATGCGCCTTTGAGCTCGAACGCACGCGTGAACTGCAAGACTGGGCCATTCCCACGGGCACTGACGTCCGTGACGGTAAATGACAAGTGGCCGTTGTACAGGCCGATGTTTTCGCCAAAGGGATGCGTTCCCAGCGGATGGATGGCCTGATCGACCCGAATCAGTTTCCTGTATTCGGCTTCCGGCTGTGCGTTTTGCCCCCATGCAGGCACCACGATCGCAAGTAGAGTCAGCGCAGCCAGGCACACACGTGCCCATCCTTGGTTCGTTTCCATGCCCTTCATCCCCGATGAACCCCCTCAAAGCCCACATTGCACGGGCAACATGTTTACGAACCTATACCCGAATCATGGAAATCTTCAAGTAGGGGATGCCTGATATGTGCGTACGGCATTACTTACATGCATTCTGATCGGCGTGTCCTCAAGATCTTGTCGCAGGCCAAGAAACGCTGGCTGCACAACGGTCACCGGCGTCGGATACATGCGAATTCCTCAACGGTCGTGGAGCGATACCACGTTCAAGGTCACCAAGGCTGTGTTGGCCTGCTGGCCGCGTACCAGGAGCATGACTGTGCTGCCAGGTTTGTAGTCGGACACGGCCTTGTTGAACCCGGCCACGATGGTGGCCATGCGTTGACCGAGCATCAGCGGCGTTCGTCGGGTTAGTGTTACCAACTCGACATACAAACCACATGCGGCGACATGTCCGGATTCGGCCCGCAAGGCGAGCATGCTGTCGGGTTGATGAAGCCAACCCGACCTACGAGACTGCTAACGTCAAGACCGTCGGGTGCGGCACCCCGACCGGATTCGGGCGCAACGACCGGGCAAAAAAAAACGGCGCCGCAAGGACGCCGGTTTTTCGAAATTGGTCTGCCGCAGTGGTCGGGGCGGCGAGATTCGAACTCGCGACCCCTACAACCCCATTGTAGTGCGCTACCAGGCTGCGCTACGCCCCGACTGGGCGGCAAATCAAGAGGAGCGATTCTAGCAGGAGCGGCCCCGGTTCCGGTAGCCGCCGGGTGCAATCAGCGGCGCAGGATGCTGAGCACTTCCTCCAGCTCCATGCGGACCTGGTGCACGATCTGCTGCGACATGCTGGACTCGATCTGGGCCTCGCCGCCTTCCAGGCGCGCGCGGGCTCCGGTGATGGTGAAGCCCTGCTCGTACAGCAGCGAGCGGATCTGGCGGATCATCAGCACGTCGTGGCGCTGGTAATAGCGGCGGTTGCCGCGCCGCTTGACCGGCTTGAGCGCGGGAAACTCCTGCTCCCAGTAGCGCAGCACGTGCGGTTTGACGGCGCACAGCTCGCTGACCTCACCAATGGTGAAGTAGCGCTTGGCCGGGATGACGGGAAGTTCTGCGTTACTGCCTGGGTCCAGCATAGCCTTCGACTCGCACCTTGAGTTTCTGGCCCGGACGGAACGTCACCACACGACGGGCGGAAATGGGAATTTCCTGACCCGTCTTGGGATTGCGTCCGGGACGCTGATTCTTCTGGCGCAGGTCGAAATTGCCGAAACCCGACAGCTTCACCTGCTCCCCCTTTTCGAGCGCTTCGCGAATGGACTCGAAGAACGCGTCGACGAATTCCTTCGCCTCACGCTTGTTCAAGCCTACATCGAGAAACAGCCGCTCGGCTATGTCTGCCTTGGTCAGAGCCATTTCAGCCTCGCAGTTGCGCCATGCAATCGCGTTCCAGTGCAGCCAAAGCATCCGCCACACACTGGTCCGCGTCCCTATCCGTAAGAGTGCGCGAAGCGTCCTGCAAAATCAAGCCCATAGCGAGACTTTTGCGTGCATTACCCAAACCTTCGCCGCTGTAACGGTCAAACAGCACAAGTTGCGCCAGTTGCGCGCCCAGCGCGTTCTGCACGCAAGCCTTGACCTGCCCCCACGAAACCGTCTCGGGCAGCTCCACGGCAAGATCCCGGCGTACGCCAGGATAGCGTGAGATCACACGCGCCTCGGGCATGGCGCGCGGCAGCAATTGCGCAAGATCCAGCGCGGCGACCCAGATGTCGTGATCCAGGTCCAGCACGGCAGCAATGGCCGGATGCAGTACCCCCATGTATCCGGCCGGCGCATCGTCGCGCATGACCCGGGCACTGCGTCCCGGGTGCAGCCAGCCGGGCAGTTCCCGGGTGTCGAACTGCCACGCCTGCGGTTGGGCACACATGGCCAGCACCGATTCCACATCCCCCTTGAGGTCGTGGAAGTCCATTGCCCTGGAAGGTTCGCCCCATTGCTCGGCGTGCGCCGCGCCGCTGGCCACCAGGGCCAACTGCATGGTCTGCACGGGCGCCTCGGCATCGGCGCGGAATACATTCCCGACTTCGAACAGCCGTACACGCGCCTGCTGCCGCGCACGATTGTGCCGCAACGCCTCGACCAGTCCCGGAAGCAGTGAAGGACGCATCACGGCGAGATCCGCCGATAACGGATTGGACAACGGCACCGTTCCGGCATCGAGACTCCAGTCTGCCAGCAGGTCGGCGCGCACAAAGGCCATGCAAAGCGCCTCCTGGTAATCACGTGCCACCAGTTGCTTCGCCAGATCGAGCGGCTTCAGGCGCGCTTCCGGGTCAGGCTCCAGCGCCAGCTCGCCGCTGGGCGCATGGGTCGGGATGTGCTCGTAACCGTGGATGCGGGCGACTTCCTCGATCAGGTCTTCCTCGCGTTCGATGTCGAAACGGAAGCTTGGCGGTGTGGCCCGCCAGCCGGTCTGCGTGTGTTCGACCTCAAGGCCCAGCGCGGTCAGTGCACGCGACACCACGGCATCTTCGATGGCAAGACCCAGCACGCGCTCCAGCCGCTGGCGGCGCAAGATGACCGGACCGGTGACCTTCAGGTCCGCTTTGCGTTCCGCGCCCAGCAGTGGCCCGGCACTGCCACCGGCAATATCCAGCAACAATGCACTGGCGCGTTCCAGCGCACGCGCCGGAAGTTCCGGATCCACGCCGCGTTCGAAGCGATGCGATGCGTCGGTGTGAAGGCCTAGCTTGCGCGCTCGACCGCTGATCGCGGTGGGTGCGAAATGTGCGCTTTCCAGGAACACGTTGCGCGTGCTCCCGGTGACGCTCGAATCCTTCCCGCCCATGATCCCGGCCACGGCCAGGGCACGCGCGTCGTCGGCAATCAGCAGGAACTCCGGATCAAGCTTCACTTCGCTGCCGTCCAGCAGCACAAGGGTCTCGTCCGCGGTGGCGTGACGCACGTGCAAGGCACCCTGCAGCGTATCGTTGTCGAATGCATGCAGCGGCTGGCCGGTTTCGAGCATGATGTAGTTGGTCACATCCACCACCACACTGATCGGTCGCAGACCCGCACGTCGCAGGCGCGCTGCCATCCACGCAGGGGTCGAAGCAGCCGGGTCGATGCCCTCGACAATGCGCCCCAGATAACGTGGACAGTCGGCACCGGCCTCGAGTATCACTTCACGCCGTCCATCACCGCTCACGCTGACGGACTCAGGTTCGGGCAGGCTCGCCGAGGTACCGAACTGTGCCGCGACATCCCGGGCAAGACCCCACATGCCCAGGCAATCGGGACGGTTCGGCGTCAGGCCAATCTCGATGGATGCGTCGGGCAATCCCAGTGCCTCGGCCAGGGGGGTGCCCGGTTCGATGTCGGCGTCGAGCTCCATCAGGCCGGAGGCGTCGGCATCCACTCCCAGCTCTCTGGCCGAACAAAGCATGCCCGACGATTCCACCCCGCGCAGCCTGGCCTTCTTGATCTTCATGCCGCCCGGCAGCGTGGCGCCGATGCGGGCCAGCGGAGCCTTCAGGCCCATTCGCGCATTGGGCGCGCCACAGACAATCTGTACCGGCGACCCATCGCCTGCATCGACCATGCACAGCTTCAGCCGATCGGCATCCGGATGCGGTTCGGCGGAAACGATCTCGCCGACGACGACGCCTTCAAGGTTTTCTCCGATCACGCTGACATCGTCGACCTCGAGGCCGGCCATGGTCAGGCGATGCACCAGAGTCGCGCGATCGGCGGGAATCTCGACAAGTTGACGTAGCCAGTTTTCGCTGAATTTCATGGATGTGAAGCCGGGTGTCGTGGAAAGGCCCGCCCTCAGGCGAACTGCCGGAGGAACCGCAAATCGTTTTCGAAAAATGCACGCAGGTCACGCACGCCGTAGCGCAGCATGGCGAACCGCTCCACGCCAATGCCGAAGGCGAATCCGGTGTAGCGCTCCGGGTCGATGCCGCAATGGGCAAGCACGTTCGGGTGCACCATGCCGCAGCCCAGCACCTCCATCCAGCGCTCGCCGCCCTCCTGGGCGCTCCCATCGGGCAGGCTCCAGCGGATATCCAGCTCGGCCGAAGGCTCGGTGAAGGGGAAGAAACTGGGCCGGAAGCGCATTTCGAAATCGCGCTCGAAAAAAGCACGCACGAAACTCACAAGCGTGCCCTTGAGGTCGGCGAAACTGGAGGTCTCGTCGACCAGCAGGCCCTCGATCTGGTGGAACATCGGCGAATGGGTCTGATCCGAATCGCTGCGATAGACCTTGCCCGGCGCGATGATGCGCACCGGAGGTTGTCGGCCCTTCAGGGCGCGCACCTGTACTGGCGAAGTGTGCGTGCGCAACAACCGGCCATCGGGAAAGTAGAAGGTGTCATGCATCGCCCGCGCCGGATGATGCGGCGGAAAATTAAGGGCTTCGAAATTGTGCCAGTCGTCCTCGATCTCCGGGCCCTCGGCACGCTGGTAGCCGAGCCGCTCGAAGATGTCGGCGATTCGCTCCAACGCCCGCGTGACCGGATGCAGGCCACCGCGCACGCCATCGCGGCCGGGTAGCGTGACGTCGATCTGTTCGGAAGCAAGCCGCTGTTCCAGCGCGGCCTGCTGAAGCACCTCGCGCCGCGCATCCAGGGCGTCGGTGACGGCGACCTTGGCGCGGTTGATGGCGGCCCCGGCAGTCTTGCGATCCTCGGGCGCCAGCGCACCCAGCTGTTTCAGCTGGGCGGTAATGCTTCCCGACTTGCCCAGCAGGGCAACCCGCAAGCCCTGCAAGGTGTCGAGTTGGTCCGTGGCCTCGATGTCTGCCAGCGCTTCACGGACCAGGGATTCGATATCGCTCATCGAGAGTGGGCCTGCTCTGATCTGTTCCCATGGATCGGCCCGACGCATCGACGGGCCCCTGAAATGCATGTGGGGAAGGACTCGCGCCCTTCCCCACATGAAGATACCTCGGATTCACCGCAGATGCGGCAAATCGCGGACCTCAGGCTTCGCGGCCGCCCTTCAGTTCGTCCTGCAGCTGCTTGAGCTCATCGAACTTGCCGGCAGCAGCCAACTTGGACTGCTTCGGCCAGGTCGACGGATCATGCGAGGCGTAGTGGCTGCCGGCTTCGTGCAGGATCTCGCTCAGCTTCTCGACCTTGGTCTCGGCCAGGTCTGCGAAGCTGGACAGGCCCTGGCCGTGCAGCAGCTCGCCGATCTTCGGGCCGATACCTTCGATGCGGGTGAAGTCATCGGACTTCTCCGCAACTGCCTTGATCGCTTCGGCGGCCTTGGGCGCGGGCTTCTTCACCGGTGCCTTGGCGGCCGTCTTGGGCACGGCTGGCTTGGTGACGGTACCGTCCAGCGCAGCCTTGGCCTGCGCGGCAATGGCACCGAACGCCTTGATGTCGTGCACCGCGATATCGGCCAGGACCTTGCGGTCGACCTCGATACCGGCCTTGGACAGGCCGTTGATCATCCGGCTGTAGGACAGGTCGAACTGACGCGCGGCGGCGTTGATGCGCACGATCCACAACGAACGGAACTGACGCTTTTTCTGTTTCCGGCCGATATAGGCGTACTGGCCGGCCTTGATGACCGACTGTTTGGCGACGCGATAAACCTTGCGGCGGGCGTTGTAATAGCCCTTCGCGCGGCCAATGACTTTCTTGTGACGACGACGGGCGACAACGCCCCGCTTGACTCTTGCCATGGTGGTCTGCTCCTGAGCTTATGCGTACGGCAACATGCGTGCGACGGACTTGCTGTCGCAATCGCGCACGTGGTTGGTGGCACGCAGACCGCGCTTACGCTTGGTCGACTTCTTGGTCAGGATATGCGACCTGAAGGCATGACCGGCCTTGAACTTTCCGGTAGCCGTCTTGCGGAACCGCTTGGCGGCGGCCCGATTGGTCTTGATCTTGGGCATGAGATGAATCCCTTGGGTATGTTCTTCGACTGATCCCGGCGGCCGCCCTTGAGCGACGCTTTCCATCCATGCCCGGATCGGCTTGTCATGGCCCGTCCAGATCGGGCCGAACTGCGGATTTTACTATGATTTGCTGCTGCAGGGGAAGCCTTGCAGGCAGAACCGGCCCCGAGGTTTCCCGCGAGGCCCGGAGAAAGTGCAGCGCCATGACCTCAGGCGGTTTTCGGCGGCCCCAGCATCATCACCATCAGACGGCCTTCCTGGCGCGGAAACTGTTCCACCACGCCACTTTCGCCCACATCCTGCTGGACCCGGCCCGCCAGGTCGCGACCCAGCTCCTGGTGAGCCATCTCGCGACCACGGAATCGGATGGTCACCTTGACCTTGTCGCCCTCCTCGAGAAAACGGAGGATGTTTCGAAGCTTGATCTGGTAGTCACCCACGTCGGTGTTCGGACGGAACTTGACTTCCTTGATCTCGATCTTCTTGGTCTTCTTGCGGGCCGCGTTCGCCTTTTTCTGCTGCTCGAACTTGTGCTTGCCAAAGTCCATGATGCGGCAGACCGGCGGCTCGGCGTTCGGCTGGATCTCGACCAGGTCGAGACCGGCCTCTTCGGCCAGGCTCAACGCCTCGTCGCGTGACACGATGCCGACCTGCTCGCCTTCGGCGTCGATGACGCGCACTTCGGGCACCCGGATTTCGTGATTGCGGCGATTACGCTTGTTGTCGGGGATGGCGATACCTCTTCCTCCAAATGGTTTGATGAAACGACCGCATCCGGCTCAAGGCCGACCTTCGGTCTCCAGCCGCGCGATGAATGCATCGAGCGGCATGCTGCCCAGGTCTTCACCCGTGCGGCTACGCACGGACAAGGCGCCGGACTCCTTTTCGCGGTCGCCCACGACCAGGAGGTACGGCACCTTGGACAGCGTGTGCTCCCGGATTTTATAACCGACCTTTTCGTTGCGCAAATCCGCCTCCACGCGGAATCCTTTGTCGACAAGGACTTGCGCCACCTCTCCAGCATACCCCGATTGCGCGTCGGTGATGTTCAGGACGACCGCCTGCACCGGCGCCAGCCAGGCCGGGAAGTTTCCGGCGTGGTGCTCGATCAGGATGCCGATGAACCGCTCCATGGAGCCGACGATGGCGCGATGCAACATCACCGGATGCTGACGCTGGCTGTGCTCGTCGACGTACTCGGCGCCCAGGCGTTCGGGCATGGAGAAGTCCACCTGCATGGTGCCGACCTGCCAGCCGCGGCCGATCGAGTCGCGCATGTGGTACTCGATCTTGGGCCCGTAGAAGGCGCCCTCGCCCGGTAGCTCGTCCCATTCCACGCCAGCGGCGCGCAACGCCGAGCGCAGGGCATCCTCGGCCTTGTCCCATACCGCGTCGGAGCCAATACGGTCCTCCGGGCGCAGGGCGATCTTGAGGTCGATCCCGGTGAATCCGAAGTCGTGATAGACCTGCATGGCCTGGCGATGGAAGGCGGTGACCTCGGACTCGATCTGCTCCGGCGTGCAGAACACGTGGCCGTCATCCTGGGTGAAAGCGCGCACGCGCATCAGCCCGTGCAGGGCTCCGGAAGGCTCATTGCGGTGGCATCCGCCGAATTCGCCATAGCGGATCGGCAGGTCGCGATAGCTGTGCAGGCCGGTCTTGTAGATCTCCACGTGGCCGGGACAATTCATCGGCTTGACCGCGTAGGTGTGCTTCTCCGACTCGGTGAAGAACATGTTGTCCTTGTAGTTGTCCCAGTGGCCGGATTTCTTCCACAGCGCCACGTCCAGGATCTGCGGCGCGCGCACCTCCTGGTAGCCCGACTGGCGGTACACCTTGCGCATGTACTGCTCGACCTGCTGCCACAGCGCCCAGCCCTTCGGATGCCAGAACACCATGCCCGGGCCTTCCTCCTGCTGGTGGAACAGGTCCAGGGCCTTGCCGATCTTGCGATGATCGCGCTTTTCGGCTTCCTCCAGCTGGGTCAGGTAAGCCTTGAGCTGCTTGTCGTTGATCCACGCCGTGCCGTAAATGCGCGTGAGCATGACGTTGTCCGAATCGCCGCGCCAGTAGGCGCCGGCCACTTTCATCAGCTTGAACGCGCGCAGCCTGCCGGTGTCGGGCACATGCGGGCCGCGGCACAAGTCGGTGAACTCGCCCTGTGAATACAGCGAAAGCTCCTGGTCGGCGGGAATCGACTCGATAATCTCGGCCTTGTATTGCTCGCCCATGCCGCGGAAGAATTTCACCGCCTCATCGCGCGACTTGACACTGCGCTCGACCGGCAGCTTCTCGTCGACGATCTTGCGCATCTGCACTTCGATCTTCTCCAGATCCTCCGGTGTGAAGGGTCGCTCGTAGGCAAAGTCGTAGTAGAAGCCGTTGTCGATCACCGGGCCGATGGTCACCTGGGCGCCCGGATACAGCCGCTGCACGGCCTGAGCCAGCAGGTGCGCAGTGGAATGGCGCAGAATCTCAAGGGCTTCCGGGCTCCTGTCGGTCACGATCTCCAGACGCGCATCGTGGTCGATCACGGTGCTGGCATCGACCAGGCGATCGTCGACCTTGCCGGCCAGGGTGGCCTTGGCCAGTCCGGCACCAATGGCGGCGGCCACATCCTGCACCGAAACCGGATGCTCGAACGGCTTCTTGCTGCCATCGGGGAGAGTGATTTCAATCATCTTCGACTACCAGGTACGCCCTTAGGAGCGTGGTTTTGTTGACGAGTCCGGCCGCACAGGACCGGTTTGTTCCTGTACATCTGGGCGATGGACAAGAACGAAACCCATGAAAAAGGGGCGCGCAGCGCCCCCCAAGGCAGTGGCCCGACGCGCAGAGTCAGCGAGGAACGTTGGTCGTGTCCATCTCGCACACTCTACCCGCAGTTGCCAGTGGGCCACCTTTGTTGGTTCCCGGGAAGTGAAAGCTAGCCGGGCACCGCAGTGGTGTCAACGACGGTGCCAGCCGGCAGGACAACGCAAGGACCAGCGCCGGAGGCCGGGGTGCCCCATGCGAGGATGGGCACCCCGGAGATCCATCGGGTTCAGAAGTAGAAGCCGAAGTTGATGTTGAAGCGGTGCTCGACGCCACCGTCTCCCGCCATGCTGCCGCCAACAAACGGCTGGTTGCGCGCGGTGACATAGTCGAAATAGGTGTACAGGTCGCCCGCGCCGACCGCCACGCCCAGCACGTTCATGAAGGTGCTGGGCAATTGTCCGGACTTGTGGGTGACCAGCGAATAGTCGTTGTAAAAATCCAGTCCGTGGATCGGACCCCACTGCACCGGCTGGTGGTACTTCACGTTGAACGTGTATGAATCGGCGCGCGCCGCGATGCTGTCGTAGAACGCATAGGCACCGACGGCCATCAGCGCAGCACCGCCGTTGACGTTGTAATTGTAGTGCGCGGCCTCGGCCTGCACGTTCCAGCGATTGTAGAAGGCGTTCATGTGCAACGCATATGCGTCGTAATTGCCGACGGTGCTGGTCGACGACTCGAGGTTGCCATGCAGACCGGACGCACCGAACTCGACCTTGAGGTCGTCAGTGGGCTTGACGGTATAGGCCACGCGCGCGGCCACCGTATTGGCGGTGCCGATCGGGTTCTGCGGCGCTGCATAAATACCCTCGCCCGGCGCTCGCACCCCCACCACGTCATAGGAATAGCTATTCGAGCGATTGCTGACGTAACCGTTGACGCCACCCATGCCGTCGTTCTTGAAAAACGCCAGTTGCACGTTCCACGGATCACCCGAGTAAACATACTCCACGCCCAGGTGGTATGTGTCCTCAAGACCCAGGTAGTAATTGGAACTGAAGAAATAATTGTGCGAATCGTAGGGCTGGTTGCCGAACGGGATCCGCGTCAGACCGATCTGCAACTGCTGGTCCTTGGTGAAATCATAGCCGAGCCAGGCGTACTTGACCGCGCTCATGTACTGGAACCAGCGCCACTCGGCCTGCAGTTCGATGTTGTCGACCTTGCCGCGCATGTTCAGGCGGAAGATGTCAAAAGCGGCATCGCCCTTACGGTGCACGTTGCCCTTGCTGTAGTCCTCGTAGCTGTATTGGAAGCGCATGGCGCCCCCGAAATGGATGCCTTGCCTGGACTTGGCAGCCTGCTTGGCCACCTCCTTCATCCTGGCCGCCCTGGCTTCGGCCAGCTTCTGCCGTTTGTCCGCCTTGCGCCCGGCGGCGGCTTGCTGCTGGCGAAGTGCATCGAGCTGCTGCTGCAGGGACTTGATCTGCTTCTGCATCGCGTCGATGCGCTGGTCCATCTTCTTGTCGTTGGTCGTGGACCCGGCGGACGACTTCGTGCTGCCTGATGAGGCCGTTGCAATGGACGGCGTGGCCCATGCGAAAGCCATGCAGACAGCCACGCATGAAAAACGGATTGATCCGTGCATGAGGTACCCCCTTTTCGAGTCGGAAAGTCCCGTGCCCGGACGGCCTGCCGTCCGGGCACGGGAACGACTCATGCGTCAGTGCGCGCTCGAGGTCGCGGCCGGCATCGAAGATGCACCTGAGGCCGGAGCTGTTGTCCAGCTGTCGACCTTAGCCACGTGCGTGGACACCCACTGCCTTGCCGCCTTGGCCGGGCTGCTGTCCGGTTCACGCGCGGCGGCCATCACCTGCTGCATGTCCTTCGCCGTCCAGTGGAAGGCATTGAGGATGGCATAGGCGCCCGGGTTGTCCTTCTTCAGGCCTTTGCGAACCAGCGTGTCAATGTTTTCGGAGCCCCCATAGACATCCTTCGGATCGGCGAGGTACTTCAGCTTCCAGCGCGCCCACATCCAGTGCGGTGTCCAGCCGGTGACCACGATCCACTTGTGGTTGTCGATGGCGCTCTTGAGCGCGGCCGTCATGGTCGCACCACTGCCCGACACCAGCTTCAGCGGCAGGCCATACTGCTTGATCGCCTTCTGCGTGAGATCCATTTCGCCCGCGCCCGGATCGATGCCAACGATGCGATTGTCGAACTTGTCGGCGTTGGCCTTGAGTTGCTCGATGCTGTCGATGTTCACATAGTCAGGCACCACCAGGCCCAGCTTGGTGCCATTCATGTTGGCACCAAGGTTTTCCAGGCGATCCTTGGTCTTGGCGTAGTAGTTGGCCTGGGTCGAAGGCAGCCAAGCACAGACCGTGGCGTCGGCGTCGTTATTGGCGATCGCCGAATACATGGCCGCGCCGCTGACCGAGATGGCATCGACCTTATAGCCCTGCTTCTCCAGCACGGCCTTGGCCACGTTGGTGGCCGCGGTGCAACTGGACCATTCCACATAGGCCAGCTTGACCGTACCGCCCGGCTTGGCGGACGAAGTCGAGGCACCCGCGCCCGACGCGGACGTGGCGGCTGTCCTGGATGCGTTGCCGTTGCTGCCACCCGAACAGGCCGACAGGGCCAGTGCGGCCAGCACCATGGGCATGGCGATAACATAAGGTTTGAACATGTTGCGAATCATCGAATCGCTCCTGTGAATGAGGGAGTCAGTGCGCACCGGCGGCAGGCGAACCGCGACCGATCCGTTGGGTAACGCGGTCCAGGATCATGGCCAGGATGACGATCGCGATGCCGGACTCGAAACCCTTGCCGGGCTCCAGTCGCTGGATGGCCTGCCACACCTTTCCACCCAATCCACCGGCACCGATCATGGCGGCAATCACCACCATCGACAGCGCCAGCATGATGGTCTGGTTGATCCCGGCCATGATGGTCGGAACCGCCATCGGCAACTGGACCTTGAACAGTTTCTGCCTCGGGCTGGAGCCAAAGGCGTCGGCGGCCTCGACCAGATCCGAGGGCACCTGTTGGATGCCCAATGCGGTGAGGCGGATAGTCGGCGGCGTGGAAAAGATCACGGTCGCCACGCTGGCGGAGACGGCACCCAGGCCGAAAAACGGGATGGCCGGGATCAGGTAGACGAATGCGGGCATGGTCTGCATGAAATCCAGCACCGGCATCACCACGCGCGAAGTGCGCTTGCTCAGTGCCGCCGCAATGCCGAGTGGCAAACCGATTGCCACCGCGATCAGGGTCGAGATCAGCACCAGGGTGAAGGTTTCCACCGTCGGTTGCCACAGGCGCAGGTTCCACAGGAACAAAAGGCCCAGGGCGGTGAAAATACCCACGCGCCTGCCGGCGGCACGCCAGCCGATTGCCGCGACAATCAGGATCAGCAGCCAGGGCGGCACCCACAGCAGCCCGGTGATGATCACGTCGATGACTGCGGAAATGCCGTGGCTCAGCGCCTGAGTCAACCAGGAAAAGTTGTGCGTCAGCCAGTTCAGTGCGACATCGATCATGTGCGCAAGGGGAAATTTTGGAACCATGGGGATCATGCGGCGTCACTCCTTTCCGGCTCGGATTCCGGCTCGGATTCGGGCTCGGCGGAAGTCGTCTTGTCAGGGGTGTTTTCGGCCAGTGCGGTCAGCACGGCCGCGCGCGTGACTACGCCCAGCACCTTGTTGTTTTCATCCACCACGGGCAGCAGCCAGCGCCATTCGGAGAGGATGCCGATAATGCTCATGAGGGGCTCATTGATCGGAATCGACGGTGTCTCCTCGATCAGGGGCTCGATGGTTTTCAGGCCATCCTGCACCGCCTTGCTGGCCGCCTCGACACTGATCGTTCCGCGCAGCGTGTAGTCGCGTTCCACCACCAGCAGGCTGGCATAGTTGTCGTCGTTCATCTTGCGCAATGCCGTTCGCGGCCCGTCACCGGGAAACGCCAGAACGCGTGCACGCTGCAACACGGCTTGCGCGGTCAGAACGCGCGACATGTCCACGTTCTCCACAAACCGTTCGACATAGGCGCTGGCTGGATTCTTCAGGATGTCCTCCGGCGTGCCGATCTGCACCACGCGTCCGTCCTTCATCAGCACGATGCGGTCGCCCACCTGCAGCGCCTCGTCCAGGTCGTGGGTGATGAACACAATGGTCTTTTTCACGCGTTGCTGCAGCAGCATCATCTCGTGCTGCATGTCGCGGCGAATCAGTGGATCGAGCGCACTGAAGGCCTCGTCCATCAACAGGATGTCCGGCTCCACCGCCAGCGCCCTCGCCAGACCCACGCGCTGCTGCATGCCGCCGCTGAGTTGGGATGGATACGAATCGGACCAGCCCTTCAGCCCGACCAGCTCCAGCGCCTCGTTGGCACGGCGGCGGCGCTCCTCGGGCTCGATGCCCTGGATCTCCAGCCCATACGCCGCGTTGTCGACTACGGTGCGGTGCGGAAACAGGGCGAAATGCTGGAACACCATGCTGATCTTGTGCTGTCGAAGTTTCAGCAACTGGTCATGGTCGTAGGTGGTGATGTCCTCGTCATCGATGTAGATGTGACCGCGCGAAGGCTCGTTGAGGCGGTTCAGGCAGCGGATCAGCGTGGACTTGCCACTGCCGCTCAGCCCCATGACCACCACGAACTCGCCTTGCTCCACCTCGAACGAGACATCGGATATGCCCACGGCATGGCCGGCTTCCCGGATTTCGGCATTGCTCTTGCCTGCATCGAGCATGCGCAAGCCTTCTTTCGGGCGGGGCCCGAAAATCTTGGTGAGCTTCTCGATCCTGATTTTCGCCATCGCTTGTTTCCCCTTCCCTCGGGCATGTGTCCCGGTTGGAGGACCGAGCCTGAAGGTGCGCAAGCGACTACTCCAGCCGCTGCGCTCAAGGCCAGCCCATGCTGTTTTGTTGAAAGACCACCGTATTACCTCGGCGCCCCCGGACACAAGCGCAGTGCCTGCCTCAGGCAGAGGTCAAAGGAGGCCTTCCACCCTCTTATCAAGGCCTTGCCGTGTCTTGCGCACAGTGCAAGCTATAGGGATCCGGCCTGGCATGAGTCCGATCAACCGGTTCCTGCGGGCTCTTCGAGCAACTGCGCCAGGCCACTGAAGCGTCGCGTGCTGCGAACAATGGTGCGCTCAAGGACGTCCAGACCGGCGACAACCGTGACATGGCGACGCGCCCGGGTGATGCCGGTGTAAAGCAGCTCACGACCCAGCACGCGAGCATCGGCCGAAGGCAGAACCAGGGTCACCTGGTCGAACTCCGATCCCTGGCTCTTGTGGATCGTCATCGCATAGGCACTCTCGTGCTCGGGAAGCGTCGCGAGCGCGAGCCTGCGCACCTCGCCGTCGATGGCGGGGAACCATGCGCACAAGCTGCCGGTAGCGTCCGGCAGGACGATACCGATATCTCCATTGAACAGATCCATGGCGTAGTCATTGCGGGTGACCAGCAAAAGGCGCCCCGGGTAGTCGGCCTGCTCGGGAGCAATGCCCAGGCGTTGGCGCAATGCATGCTCGAACACCTCGTTCAGCGAGCGGCTGCCTGCAGGCCCTTCACGCAAGGCGGTGAGCATGCGTTGGGTCCCTGATTTTTCCAGCGCCTGGCGCGGATCGACGCATTTCGCCAGTGCGGCAAAAGCTTCCAGGTGCCGCGCAAGCAGCACTTCGGCCAGTCGGCTCGAAGGCTCCTCGACCAAGTCAACCCCCTCGAACGATCCGTCTCGCAAGCCCTCGCAGACCGCCGTTGCATCACCTTCCCGCACGCGCGCAGCCATTCGCCCCAGTCCGCTGTCGGCACCGAAGCGATGCGAATGGCGCAAGCCGACCACGGCATCGGCAAATGGCGAGGCGTCAGGTCGACCCGCGACATCCACCCCGGTGACCTGCCCAACCAGCCTGGCGCGCCCAGGCGACATCACGCCGTCGCCAGCCGCCGCGCAGATCGCCGAAAGCACGTTGCCGGCCTCCACTGAAGCCAGTTGGTCGCGATCCCCAAGCAAGACCAGACGGGCACCCGGCGACAGCGCTTCGAGCAGGCGCGCCATCAACGGCAGATCAACCATCGAGACTTCGTCGACCACCACCAGATCGGCATCCAGCGGATGCGCGGCATCATGCCGGAACCTGGCGCTGCCCGGGCGAACGCCCAGCAGCCGATGCAGGGTGGATGCCTCGCGAGGGATCGCTGCACGCACTGCATCCGGGACCGGCAATGCCTTGACGCGCTCGCGCAATGACTCGCCCAGGCGGGCTGCGGCCTTGCCGGTCGGCGCAGCCAGCCGAATGCGGGGCAGCCGCTGGCCCTGCTCGATGGCGCCCATGATCCAGGCCGCCAACAGCCACAGCACGGTGGTGGTCTTGCCGGTTCCGGGACCGCCGGTGATCACGCTGAGTGGCGACACCAGTCCGGTCAATGCCGCCACGGCCTGCCAGCCATCCGCGACCCCCTGCAGGTCGAAGAAGGGCTCAAGCAGCGATCGCAGACGCTGCGCATCCGCGGCTTCGGTCGTGCGGGTGGCCAGTGCGCGCAATACCCGGGCCACCCCGCGTTCATGATGGTAATAGCGTCCCAGCCAGACACGATCCAGGTCGTGCAGCAATGGCTGGTTTGCATCCGCGCCCGCTGGCGCGGCCCATGCACTGGAGCCCAGCGCGGTCCTCAACGCAGGCAGATCCGGCAACACCGGCAGGCCCATGCCCTGGGGCGCCGCCTCGGCCAGCACGTCGCCCAGGGATGCAAGCGGCAGGCAACTGTGCCCCTGGGCCACCGCCAGGGAAGCGGTGGCCGCAAGCAATCCGAGCGCAGGGTCCGCGACCGGATCAAGCTCCAGCAGGCAGCGCCCGAGTTCCACGTCGATCGGCTGCAGCACGCGAAGGTCCGCAAGACGCTGCAACAGGTCGTATCTGCCGTTCATGTGCCGGCCCTCCCCGGCGCGCGCAACAGTTCATCCATGCCCAGCACCAGTTCGGCCGGAGGACGGTCGGCGAATATGCCGTTGTCGGCTGCCCCCATTCCCATACCGCGCAGGTACAGATAGCGGATCCCGCCGAAGTCGCGAGCATAGTCGTAGTCCGCGCCCAATACCTGGCCGAGCCAGCGGTGCAGGGCCACGGTGTAAATCAGGTATTGCAGGTCGTAATCACTGGCTCGAACCGCATCCTGCAAGCGCGCGGGTGCGTAGTCGTCGGTGGTGTCGCCCAGGTGATTGGTCTTGTAGTCCACCACCCACCACTGCCCCTCGTGGACCAGGACCAGATCGATGATGCCGGTCATCAGTCCGGCCAGCCTGCGCCCGACATGGGCAAAGTCAAGACGCTGCGTCTGGTATCCATGCGCGTGCATCAGGTCCAGCAGCGCGCGCGGATCGGTACCGTCCATGCCGAAGTGGAACTCCATCTCCTCGCGACGCTGTTCACGCGGCAACCTGGCCAGGGTCAGGTCGTCCAGAAACGGTGTGCACAGGGTTCGCCGCAGCAGGCCCTCGACCGGGGCACGGGCCGCGGAGGATACGAATCCCTGCGCGGCCAGCGCGCGCTCCACGATCACGCGCTGGGACTCGGGCAGCACCGCGTCCGGGTCCGACCACGCCGCGAAATCGATGCGTTCGAGCATGTCATGCACAGCACTGCCGAAACGGCTGCCATGCAGTCCGGCGCCGAGCGCGGGCACCTTCTGGGCCGGCCCGGTTGCGGCCTCCTTGTCGTCCCGGGTCGCCAGCTCCGGAAATGCCCCATGACCACCTTCGGCCAGGCGCGTGAAGCTGTGGCTGCGCCAGTCGCGATCCATGGAACGCGTGAAAACGCGCGCCTGCAGAGTTTCCCCGACGTTTGCTCGCAGCGTGTCGAGGACAGCAGGTTCGGGCAACGCCTGCGCGAGGACATGCCCGGCGGAAGCACCGAACAACGCGTCCACGCCCTCAGGCAATACCCAGTCCAGTACATGTCCCTTGAACTTCGGCGCCGCAGTGCCCGCACTGAACCAGCACGCATGCCGGGCGCGGGTCACGCCGACATACAGCTTGCGCACGCCCTCGGCCAGGTCCTCCCGCTGCGCGGCAGCCAGGGCAGCATCGTCGTCCGGATCGCGCTCATCCGAACCGGACGCAATGAAACGTTTCACCAGGTCGTCGCCGTCGTGGTACGAGGCAAACGCGCCCTTGCTCGGTGGCGTAGCCTGCATCAGCGCCGTAAACGGCAGGAACACCAGGTCGAACTCCAGTCCCTTGCTGGCGTGCACGGTCATGATCTGCACGCGCGCGGCATCGCTATCCAGGCGTAGTTGCTCTTCCTCGTTGTGATCATCGGCCCGCTCGATGCGGCGCGCCAGCCAGTCGCGCTGAGCGTGGACACTGGACAGGTGCCGCGCTTCGGCCTGCAAGGCGTCGCCAATCTGCATCAGATTACTCAGGACGCGCTCCCCGCCGGGCTCGGACAGCAGCCGGCGCGCGTGGCGCTCGCCCAGGCGTTCAAGCATCGCCAGCACGCCGCGTTGCAGCCAGCGTGCGCGAAGGTCGTCCAACTCCGCGCGCCAGTCGGCGTCGGTATCGAGCATGGCCGCGAGGTCGCCCAGCCGACGACCCAGCAGGCGCGTGCTCAGCGCGGCACGCGCCAGACCTGCGTGTCTGGGCGCCAGCATTGCATCAAGGATGCGGCGCAGTTCGGTCGCCTCTTCCGAGGCATACACGCTCTCGCGCCGCTGGCACACGGCGGGTACGCCGGCATCGGCCAGTGCATCCTGCACGCGCATGGCCTGACGATTGGAATCGACCAGCACAGCGATACTTCCGGGGCGGAGCGACCCCCCATCGAGCGAGGCCGCATCGGGCGCCAACAGACGTGCCACGGCACCGGCGCAGGACGCAGCAAGAAGAGTTTCCAGCCCCGGCTTGCCCCCGCCCACTGGCGCGTCGGGCAATCGCCATACGGTCATCGGCGCGACGCGGCCGGTCGCCACCTGCAATGCAGCGTCGGCCACATGGCCACCGGGCTGCACCTGCTCGAATGCAATGCCGTCCTCGACGAACACCTCACCGCGCTGGGTGAACAATGCTTCACACGCGGCAAGCAACCCCGGCGCGGAGCGGTAGTTGTGATCCAGCGACCAGTGATGATCGGCCAGGCGCTTGGCACGCAGGTAGGCATGCACATCACCGCCACGGAACCCGTAGATGGCCTGCTTGGGATCGCCAATGCAGAACAGCGTGCCCTCGCGCTCATACAGGTGCCTGAAGATCTCGAACTGACGCACGTCAGTATCCTGGAACTCGTCCACCAGGGCCACCGGATACTGCGTGCGCAGGGCCTTGCGCAACCGCGCGCCGTGGGTACCGTCATTCAGGCCACGATGCACCCAGTCCACCTGATCGGCATAGGACATGCGCACCAGGTCGCGCTTGCGCATGGCCAACCAGCCACGCGCCTCGTCGACCAGACGGTGAAGCACGCGGGGCAACCGCGAACGTATGTACATCTGCCAGGCCCGATCGGTCTGCAACCAGGCATCAATGGCCGTGAAAGCCGCGTGACCGCGGAACGGCGGTTGGTTGCTCTTCACCGACCCCTTGAGCTTTTTGCCTGCAAACTTCTGCAACTGGGCCATCGACGGCCAGCCGCCGCCCAGCAACCGGGCTCGCAGCGCCTGCAGCTGTTCGAGGCTCGACTCCTTGTAGCTGCCCTTGTTCAAATGCCCTGCATGAAAGGCGTCCCCGAAAACCGACACGGCTGCGTCACCGCCCTCGACCCAGGCCTGCACCAGCGCAGCGCGCGCAGTATCCGGGTGCTCCGGCGCGACCTCATCCCCTTCCGCGGCCGGTTCGATGCGACCAGCGAAATCGACCAGGCCCTTGAGCGTGTCGGCCAATGCCTGGGGCGTCGTGCCGAACGCCTGCAAGGCGCATCGCTCGGCCTCATCCACACTGCCTCCCAGACGCAGCCAGGCGTCGGCGGCAAAGACCTCCAGCAGATCCCGGTCGGACGGTTCCAGTGCGAGCATGCCGCTGACCCCATCGATCAGGCTGGTGTACTCGCCCAGCACGCGTTGGCAGAATCCGTGGATGGTGAAAATGGCGGCCTCGTCCATGCGCGTGACCGCCTGTTCCAGCCGCCGCGCCAGTTGCGCGGCTGTTTCATCGCCTTTTTCAAGCACGCCGCGCAGCAGGGACAGTGCCCATAGCTGCTCGCCGGAAGCGTCGGCAGGTGGTGCGCCCTGATGCAGCCAGGGCTGCGCCGCAACCTGCGCGCACACGGCCAGCCGCTGGCGCAGGCGCTGGCGCAATTCCTCGGTCGCCGCCTTGGTGAACGTCATCACCAGAATCTGCCGCACCTCCAGCTGATGTTCGGCCACCAGCCGCACATACAGGCCGGATATGGTGTAGGTCTTGCCGGTCCCGGCGCTGGCCTCGATCTGCTGCACACCAGACAGCGGGACGCGCAGGGCCATGTCGGTCCTGGCAAGGGAGTAGCGGGGTTCGTTCATGGCGCGCCTCCATCCGCCAAGGCACGGCACAGCGGCTCGTACACACGCAAGGACAAGGCCCGGAAGCGTGCTTCAACCGGCCCGTCATCCAGCAATTCCCGCCCGCGAAAGGCGAGTGCGAACCAGGCATCGCTGGACTCGGCAAAGCCATTGTAGCCTCCGTTCCATGCGTTGCTTGCGGCCTTGCGTGCGGCGTTTTCGTCGAACGTTTCACCGACACCCATCGTGGCCCACGCAAACGCCGTTCGCGGCGGCAACGGGAGTGGCTCGCACAGGCCTTCCCGAACGGTGTCAATGAGCTCGGCCAAGTGGTTGCGTGCCTGCAACGGTGCCGGCATGGCCGGACGCCAGGGCAGGCTCCAGCGAAATTTGTCGCTATCGCGCCCCCAGGCCAGACACTCCCCGGCCGCTCCCAGAGCCACCGCGACCAGCGCGCCCAGCCACCACTGCATCCAGCCACCGGAACTGTGGGCCTTGCCGACCCATGCGCCGTAGCCGCCGTCATACAGCTCGTCCAGCGCTCCCTGCAGCACCCTGCCCGCGCCGAGATCGAGATGAAATCGCCGCGAAGGCAAAGCAGGATGCAGCTGTCGCCACGACTGCCATTGGCGCAAACCCGGGCCAAGCGCATCCATGGTCTGCTCGAATGCGGCCTGGCCCCACGCCAGTGGCGGCAGCAGCGATTGTGCTCGCAGCATCTCCAGGGCCTGCTCCGAAGTCGACTCACCTCGTTGCACCCGCAGGGCCAGTGCGCTATCCAGCTGATGCTGTTGCAGCGGGCCCAGCACCAAAGGCTCACGCTGGTCCGCAAGCACCGCCGCGTTGGCCAGGGACAAGCCCGCCCTTCCCCGCAGAAAGGCAGCGGCCGGATTGCGCATGAATTGCCGCAACGCGGTCAACTCGAACACCTCGTCGACCGCTTCCGGTGCCGGCCAGGGCTGATCGACGAAAGCCGGCTGCATCGACACGCGGGGCGCGGGACGCAACGCTTCCAGCCACTCGCCGCGATAAGTGAACACGTTGTCGGCGTGTCCGGCCTGGGCATCGGCCATGAACAAGCGTGACGCAAACGGCTGCATCGGATACTGCGTGACCAGCGCTGAGCGCGCGGCCTCCGGCTGGTCGAAATAGCCTTGGCAGACGTGCTCGAGCAGTTCGCTGAGCACCACCGAGGGCTCGATCGCGCTGCCCTTGCGCAGATCGATACCCGTGTAACTCAGGTACAGCTGCTCCCTGGCCGCCATCAGGGTCTGCAAGAACAGGTAGCGATCGTCCTCGCGCACCGAGCGATCGCCCACAAGCCGTTTGCCGGCCAGCATGCGGTTGAGCGTATCGGCCGGATCACGACGCGGGAACGAATCTGCGTCCAGGCCCAGCACGCAGATCACCTTGAACGGCACGTTGCGCAGCGGCACCAGGCCGCAGACGCTGACGCCGCCCGCCAGGAATCGCTGTGATGGCGAAGTGTCGCGCAACTGCTCGCGCATGAAGGCACGCACGCTTTGCCAGTCGAGGGGGCGCTCGAAACCGCCCGCGGCACTGTACTCGGCCAGCGACCGCAGCGCCCCGCGCACAACGTCCATGGCACGCTCCTCGTCGCGCCCCTCGGGCCCCGGCACCAGTTGATCCAGTGCACGATTGAGCAGGGCCTGCCAGTCCGCCGGCACGCGCTCCTTGCGCTGCGCTCGACGCAACTCCCGCAGGGTCCGCTGCAAGCCAAAAAGTGCGCCCAGCGCGGCGGTATCCCCAGCCTCCAGATCCGTCAGCGGCGCGATGCCGTGAAGCAGTTCTCCGGCGGCCGCGTCACCGCTCATGTACCCCAGCAGCAGACGCCTCCGACCGAAGCGCCAGCTGTATTCCTCGAACGCCGGCAGGCCTTGACCCACGCGGTCCTCGGCATCCTCTCCCCAGCGCACGCCGGCCTCGTGAATCCAGCTGCCGAGCTGCTCGAGCACGTCCTCGTCCAGGCCGAAGCCGCGCAGCACCGCAGGCGTGGCCATCACTTCAAGCACCTCGGTCGCGGTCAGGCGGCTGGCCGGCAGGTCAAGCAGACCCAGGAACAGGGATACCAGGGTATGGGATTCGGCCAACGGCCGGTCGGCCAGGGTCCACGGGATGCGGCGCGGATCGTCCGTGGCCAGTGCGCCGAACACCGCTTCCACACAGGGCGCGTAGCGTGCCATGTCCGGCACCATCACTGCGATGTCGCGTGGCTGCAGGTCCGGATCGAGCTGCAGTCGGTCCAGCAACTGATCATGCAGGACCTGCACCTCGCGCAGCGGCGAGTGACAAACATGCACGCGCAGCGAACGATCGGCGGGATCCGGCATATCAAGCCGTTTCTCGACTTCGGGCGCGACCAGCGTGATCACGTCCGCCTGTACCCGCTGCAGCAAGGTCCCGCGCGGCGGATCGTGGTCGTCGGGCATGTCCTCGACATCCGGCTGCACCTGCTCATAGGAAAACAGCTGGGCGACGAAGTCACGACCGACTCCGCCCAGCGACACCAGCAGGCGATTGGGCTTCTCGTCGAACAGGCCGGTGAGCGCGTCCATGAAGGCGGCGCTGCCTTGGCGACGGTTCGGAAGGTCGCCCCAGTATTCACGGCATGGCGTGGGCAGGAAAAAATGCAACTCGCAGTAGCGTCCCAGAACACCCAGTACGCGCAGCACGTCGGGCGAGACGTTGATGATGCCGAACGCATACAGACGCGTCGGCAGGCCCTTGGGAGGCACTGCCGACGCATCACCCTGGCGATCCAGAAACTGCCCCAGCAGATGACTGCGCGAGGCAGTGTCGGTGCGGGTCAGCCGGCGCCAGAGTTCGGCTTGCGGGGCATCCGGCTCCTCGCCTTTTTCCCATTTCTTGAGCAGGTCCCGACGATAGCCCTGGTAGCGTTCGAACAACTGCGCCAGGTGCCCGGCGAGTTCGAAGCGCCGCAGGTCACGGGGCTCACTCCCGGACAGCTCGGCCAGCGCGGTCGGAATATCCTCGCCGTGCAGCAGATCCAGGATCCTCCAGCGCAGCACCTCGCGGTCGAACCCCGCAAGCTCGGGCAATTCAGGGTGTTCCGCACGCAAGACCCGCCATACCAGTTGTGCCGGGGCGATGAATTCCAGATTGGCGGCAATGCCGTGACGTTCGGCCAGCCGCTGCACCAGCCAGCGCTGCAGACCCGCTTGCGGCACCAATACGGTCAGCGGCTCCAGGATGCGCTGAGGATCGTGCCGGACCAGAAGCTCAGCCAGAGTATCGGCCAGACGGTCAAGATTGGTGTCGTAGTGCAGGTGAAACATGCCACCCCCGATTTCAGTCGCCCCAGTCTAGGGGGTGTCCGCTCCCGCGAGTAGGTCGCGCATGGATTGACGCGCCTTGCACACGGAGACGACGGAACATCGGGATCGTTTTGACACGACGCAGTCTCATGCATCGCGACGAGGCCTTTTCCATGGAAGCCCCATGCCATCACCCCGGTCCTTTATGTTGCGGGATGGCGCTTGTGGTGGTCCGCGCGTGAATCGCCATGGTGGCGCTGCGGAACAGTCATGGCAGGACGCATGCCCGCGTACCGCATCCGGAGCCGCATGTCGGATTTCACCCCGCAGCGACGCCCAAGCAGCGCCCGGACGAACGAATGGATCTCTGCAACCAGATGGCGCACAAGATGACCGCCCATCGTGCGCGCAGCAGGGCGTGCTTGCGGGCTTCACCGATGCAAGCCGTATCTTTGCGAAGGCCTTGGCCCCAGTCGTACGGGCAGTTCTGCTGCCCGATATCGCTTCTGGTCGGGCCGATGCGAAATCCTGGGCGATCACCCGAGTGCTGGATCCCGCTGGACCCAAAAGGCGGCAACACGAGCCTCACACAGCTATCGACGCATCCGAGGTGTGTTCCATGAGCGCGCTCCACTGGGGCGGCTCGGGCCACTCCGGGGCAAGGTCCCCGGCCAATGCGGCCTGCAGGTCACGGCGGTCCAGATGTGGCGCCAGCAATTCGGCAAAGCCGAGGGTGTAATCCCGCAGGACGCGGTCACGACGCAATATCAGCCAGGTGGTGCAAGACGGCAGCAAGTTTCCGACATCCAGGACCTTGAGATCTCGCGAGTCCTCCGGCTGCACCGCCATTTCAGCCAGGATGCCCAAGCCCAAACCGGCGCGCACATAGGTCTTGATCAAGTCGGCATCGCCCGAGGTGCAGGCAAAACGAGGCTGCAACCCGGCCTCCATGAAAGCCTGACGCAAGGACGATTCGGGACGCAGGGAGGAGTCGTAACTGACCAGCGGCTGCCCGGCCAGATCGCCCAGGCGCAAGGAACGCCCCAGGGAGGCAAGGGCGTGATTGCGCGGAACGACCACGGCCCGGCGCCATTTGTACAAGGGCACAGCCAGTCCGCCCACCGGGGCAGCGCCACTGCTGCTGATGATGGCGAGATCAGCTTGACCGCCAGCAAACAGGTTCATGATCTGCGCGTCCCCATGCGGACGCAGGTGGAAGCCGACCATCGGGTGGCGATGCTTGAAGGCACCGGCAACATGCGGCAGTACAAAACGTGCCTGGGTATGCGTGGTCAGGATGGTCAGCTCGCCGTGCTGGTCATCGCGCAGGTTTGCGGCAAGAGCGCGGATGCTGCCGGCCTCTTCCAGGATCATGCGCGCGCGGGAAATGACCTGCTGTCCGGCAGGGGTCACGGTCTTCAGGCTTTTGCCCTTGCGCGAGAAAAGCTGGAAGCCAAGTTCGCTCTCCAGCTGCTTGAGTTGCTTGCTCACGCCGGGCTGCGTGGCATGGATGCGTTCGGCCGCCAAGGTGATATTGAGACCTGAATCGGCGATCGAGACAATATAGCGGAGCTGGGTCAGTGTCATTGGATGCGTTCCGTGGGGGCCACCGGCGTGTAGAGGTATCCAGGACGTTTTATGCCCTGAGCACATATGCATACGGATGGTTTTGACAATCAGATGTTCCCTCATGCTGATTTCGCCCGGATGACGATCTGGCCCAGCACCACTAGCGCAACCACAGGTGCTGGACCGAACGTATGGACGTCTATCGCATCGAACATACACCCAAAGTCTTTTTATGCATATATGGCATATGGTGACATCGAGGTTTCATTTCACCTGTCCATGCACACGGACTAGGCTTGAGAGTCACTGCTCTGCCGTGTCCATGCCGATGAACACCGCAACAGCCACGCCACCCCGGACACCACACCGGACAGTGGTGATCGTGGATATCCTGCCCACCGTTCGCATGAGGATTCAACATGACCCTGCAACTTGGCGAAACAGCCCCGGACTTCACTCTCGACTCCACCGAAGGCCCCATCCACTTTCATGAATGGAGCGGCGACCAGTGGGTCATCTTCTTCTCGCATCCCAAGGATTTCACCCCGGTATGCACCACCGAACTCGGTGCTTTCGCAAAGCGCAAGGACGAATTCAAAGCCCGCAATACGCGCTTGATCGGGCTGTCGGTCGACAGCGTCGATGACCATGAAAAATGGTCGAAGGATGTTGCCGATGTCGGTGGATCAGCCCTGAACTACCCCCTGCTCGCCGACCCCGAACTCAAGGTCGCCAAACTTTACGGCATGTTCCACCCCAAGGCCGACCCGAAGGTCACCGTGCGTTCGGTATTCATCATCGACCCGGCCAAGAAGGTGCGTCTGACCATGACCTATCCACCGAGCGCGGGTCGCAACGTGGACGAGGTGCTGCGGGTGCTCGACTCGCTGCAGCTGACGGAGGGCAAGCAGTTGACCACCCCGGTGGACTGGAAGCCCGGTGAGGACGTGATCATCGCGCCCTCGGTCAGCGACGAGCAGGCCAAGGTACGTTTCCCCGGGGGATGGCGCACGCTCAAGCCGTACCTGCGCTTCGTGCCCAGCCCGAAAGACTGACGGACGCGCCCTGCAACCGCATGGCCGGCAGGCGTACCTGCCGGCCCCATTCCTGTTGACCCTTTACAGCCCCGATCATGAACATGCATATAGCCGCCAAGCATCCGTCGCCGGAGATGATCCTGCGCCCCGATTTCGCCGCCGCGATCGGCAACACCCCGCTGATTCGCCTGCGCCGGGCCAGTGAGTCCACCGGCTGCGAAATCCTGGGCAAGGCCGAATTCATGAATCCGGGCGGTTCGATCAAGGACCGAACCGCGTTGGGCCTGCTCGATGATGCCGAACGACGCGGCCTGGTCCGGCCGGGCGGCACCCTGATCGAGGGCACGGCGGGCAATACCGGTATCGGGCTGGCGCTGGTCGGCAACAGCCGCGGCTATCGCACCATCATCATCATGCCCGAGACGCAGAGCGCGGAAAAAATTGCCGCCGTGCGCATGACCGGCGCCGAGGTGCGCCTGGTCCCCGCCGTGCCCTACAAGGACCCCGGACATTTCGCGCACCGGGCACGGGCCCTTGCCGAATCCATGAATGACCAGGACCCCGGCAGCGCCTGGTTCGCCAACCAGTTCGACAACACGGCCAATCGCGACCTGCACGAGAACACGACCGGCGTGGAGATCTGGGAGCAGACCCGCGGCCGCGTGGACGGATTTGTCTGCGCCAGCGGTACCGGAGGCACCCTGGCCGGCGTCGGGCGCGCACTGAAAGCGCGCAAGGCCGGCGTGCAGATCGGCTTGTCCGACCCCATGGGCTCGGCCCTGGCGCATTTCATCAACCACGGCGAGCTGAAATCCGAAGGCGGTTCCATCAGCGAAGGCATCGGCTCCAGCCGCATCACCGCCAATTTCGAGGACGCCCCCATCGACCGGGCCTGGAGCATCCCCGACACCGAGTCGGTCCCGCTGGTGCATGAGCTGCTGATCGAAGAGGGCCTGTGCCTGGGAGGCTCCAGCGGCGTCAATGTGGCGGGTGCCATCAGACTGGCGCGCGAGCTTGGTCCCGGCCACGTGATTGTCACGATCCTTTGCGATTCGGGCACGCGCTACCCACGCAAGCTTTTCAATCCGCAATTGCTTCACGAGAAGAACATTCCGGTGCCGGCATGGCTGGAGCAGGCGTTTACCGAAGCCGCCTGAACCTTGCGCCAAAACGGATGATGGCGAATGCCCGGTTGCGTTCATGCCAGAACGGATATGCGCGTGTGTCCGGTTGCTGCGCTCCCTCGCGCGCCATGAACACGACGAAACAGGAACAGCGTCCTGCAGAGCGCATGCAGCGTCCCGTTCCTGTTGACCAGAAGTGTCGTTCTGGCCTGGGATCCATGTGATCGCAGCAGACCGTTGCATGCATGGTCTACTGCGAACGTGGCAACCCGCGCACCCATCGCCACACTCACCGCACCGGCAGACGCAGCAATCTGTGGCCCGTCACCTGGTCGCGCATGGTCGTGATGCCGCAGCCGTTCGCATGGAGCGGCGCTGAGGCCCACGCAAGGCTTCTAGTGAAGGCATGACAAACACTACCAACCTTGTTTGCGGCCTGACGGCCCCGTCTTCTCCTGTCCCAGGGACCAAGAGCACGGATTCCAGGCCCATGACGACGCTTGCAAGGAAACTTCAGGCTGTGTTTTAGCATGCTGCGCAATACCTTGCGCCCCAGCGACACATGGAATAATGATAATGTTTCGCATCGAAGCCTGGGCATCTCAATGTTCGCTAGGCAGTACGAAGTTGAACAGATCGAACCGCTTGAGTTGCGCAGACTGCTCAAGCTGCAGCGGGACATGCTTGATATCGTCGCAAAGCAGCAGCCGCTGCGCGGACGGCTGGATGCCATCTGCTCTCTTTTCGAGCAGACAGTGTCCGGCATGGTGGCCATGGTCATGCGCCTCGATGACTCCGGCCGGTTGCATTTTGTCAGCGCCCCGAATGCACCGCAGGCAATCCTCAAGCGTCTGGACCAGGTGAAGCCTGGACCTGAATCGGGTTCCTGCGCACATGCTGCGTGGTCCGGTGAACCCACCTACGTGAGCGATGCCGGAAGCGACAAGCGATGGTCGTCCTTGCAGAGCATCGCCAGGATGCACCGTATTCATTCGTGCTGGTCGTACCCGGTGCGTGACCGCGAACAGGAAGTCATCGGCACCTTCTCCCTGACCTCGTTTGAATCCCGGCTTCCCGATGCATTCCAACGCCTGCTCCTGGATCTGGGCGCGAGCGTGGTCGGCCTGCTCTTTGACCAGGACCGCGAAGCGCTGGAGAGCGCCAGGCGTGACGAAACCCTGCGCCGCATGGCCCTGGTGGCCGACGCCACGGCCAACGGCGTGCTGTTTATTGATTCGAGCGGCCATATCGAATGGATGAACGCCGGCATGCAAGCGCTTTTCGGTCGAACCGGGAGGAGCATCATCGGAACACCGGTCGGCGAGTTCCTGTCTGGCCCCAGAACGGATATGGATCGGCTTCGGACGCTGCAGGCCGCCATTCTCCATGGCGAGCGTTTCTCGGACACCCTGGTCCTGACCGACAAGAATGGCCATACCCTCATCAGCCAAGTCACCTGTACGCCGCACCAGGGCGAAAACGGCGACTACAAGGGTGTGGTGGCGATGTTCGTGGACGTGACCGGGCACAAGCGCCTGTCCGAGTTCAATGTCCTCCTGGCAAAAGTCAGCGAGGCCATCGCCCATGAGAACGATCCGACCGCGGTCCTGCAGACCATCTGCGATCTGGCGGTGCAGCATGCCGGGCTGCGCCTGGCATGGATCGGCATCCCCGACCCGAAAACGGGATGGTTCCATGCCGTTGCCAAAGCAGGTATAGGCATGCCTTATCTGGACGAAGTCCACATTTCGGCCGACCCCTTGCGGGCAGAAGGCCAGGGACCGGGGGGTCGGACCTGGCGCGATGGAGCAAGTTACTACAACCGCTCGTTCGAACACGCCCCCAGTCTCGCACCGTGGGCCCATATTGCGCGGAAATTCAAGTTTGCAGGCAGTGCGACTCTGCCGATCCAGCGTGGCGGACAGATGTGGGCCGTGCTGATGGTCTACCACGAGCAACTGGACTCGTTCGACGACGCCCTGCGAAACGTGCTGGAAACCCTGGCCGCGAACATCTCGCGCGGTCTGGACCGGATCGACCTCACTCAGCGCGAGCATGACGTCCAGGCGTTGAACCAGTCCATGCTCGACAGCGCAACGCTGGGCGTCACCCTGATTCGAAACCGCATCATCCTTCGCGCCAACCAGCGCGCTGCGGAAATTCTGGGTGCCACGAGCACGCACGATCTGGTGGGGAAAGATGTCACCACCCTTTACCCGTCAAGGGAGATCAGTAACTCGGTCGCCGAGCGCATCCGCGAAGCCTTTCGCCAAAACAACCGCGCGATCCTGGAGACTCCGGTGCGGCGTCTGGATGGGCGCATCATCTGGATGCGCCTGGACGGGGCGCCGTTCGAGCACGAGGGGTTCGACGAAATCTGGACCTTGGTCGATGTCACGGAGCAGCACGAGGCCGTCGAGAGTCAGGCACTACTGGCCAATGCCCTGATCGCCGTCGGAGAAGGGGTCCTCATCACGAACGCGGACCAGAAGACGATCTATGTGAACCCGGCCTTCGAAGCACTGACCGGTTATGACTTCGAAACCATGCGCGGGCAAAACTGCAACGTGCTGCAGGGGCGGGAAACCGACCCGCAAACGAAAACCCTCATCCGCGAATGTATACAGAACGGCAAGCCCTTTGAGGGCGAAATCCTCAACTACACCCGACAAGGCAAGGCATTCTGGAACTTGCTGACCATCAATCCCTTGCGTGACGAGGCCGGAAACATCACCCATTTCGTCGGCGTGCAGCGCGATATCACGGAGATGCGCAATCTCAACCAGCGCCTGGCCTATCAGGCATTCCACGACGAGCTGACCGGGTTGCCCAACCGCAGGGATCTGGACCGTCACCTGACCGATGTACTCAAGATCTCGACCGAGCAGGGCAAGGGCGTTGCATTGGCAATCATCGATCTGGACGACTTCAAGACCATCAATGATTCGCTCGGTCACAAATATGGCGACGAGTTGCTGAAATCCGTGACCGGACGCTTGAAGACAAGAATGCATCCAGGCGATTTCATTGCCCGCCTGGGCGGAGACGAGTTCGTCATCGTGTTCTCCAACCTGCCCGATAGCGGACGCGAACACGAGATCAGGAGGCGCGTTCTGGATCTGGGAGAAAGTTTCGATGCCCCCTACGAAATCAAGCACGGCCATGCCGTGGAGATTGGCCTGAGCATGGGTGTCGCACTCAGTCCGGAGCATGCATCCGAGGGCGGCACCCTGCTTCGCCTGGCCGATGAAGCCTTGTTCCAGGCCAAGCAGAACAAGTTCGAGCGCACGCATTGGTGGGCCATTTACGGCTCGGATGAGGCCGAATACGCTGCGGTGGAACAACCCATGGATACCTATGGCGAAGCCGCTGCGGACATCCTGGAAAAATCCGTCGCTCCGCTGGGCCAGGTCCTGGGACCCTTCGTTGAGGCGTTCTACAAGGAAATGGCCGCCGACGCCTATGCAAAGCTCATCCTGATCAACCTGGGTGAACACGATTTCGCTCACCTGAAGCATCAGCAAGTCCGTCACCTGACCTTCCTGACGGATCCGAAAACCACGCACGAGGTGTTGATCAAGGCCAGCATGAATATCGGCCGCATCCATGCCTTGAGTGGCGTTGACAGTACCTTGCTGATGCGCTGGATGACGTTCTACCAGGATCTGGTCAGCAAGCATTTCAACGCATTGCCGATGGGTGCCCGCCAACGCTATCGACTGGTCCAGTTGGTCGAACATCGGCTTCAGGACGACATGCATGCCCAACTGCAGGCTCAGGAGCAGCTGCATCTACAGTACATGCATACCTTTGAACAGCCCATGCCGCAGGCGGGAAACTCCTGGAACGAGGCCATGCTGGCAGAGTCCGAACGGATATCCAGCCTGCCAGGTGTCAGCTGCGTCCTGGTCATGCGCCAGAACACGCAGGACCGATACAGCATCGAGAGCGCCACGGGCCCCACTGCACAAAGGGTCACCAAGGCCTTCGAAGACCATTTCGGAGGGAGCAACCCGGCGTCCATCCTGCCGCCCGAGGACACCCGTCTTTCCAGGGCCTGGCAAACGGCAAGCATCCAGCACCTGACGTCCTTCAGCGTTTTCAGCGGTGACAATGCCAAGGCGCGCGTGGCCTCGGAGATGCTGTCGATCGGCATCCGTTCGGCCACCTACATCCCGGTCCTGGACGAAAACAAGCAGCCTGTGGCTCTCATCCTCGTGATGGGGCATTTTCCAAACCAGTTCAACGGCAAGGAAATGCAGTACTTTACCCGCAGCCTGCAGCAACGCTGGAGCGAGATCTGGTTCCGCATCACGCGGCCCTCGCCGCCCATCGCGCAGGAACTTGGAATCGAATATCGTCGTCAGTTGTTCAAGGGCGGCCTGCGCATGTTGTTGCAACCGGTCGTCGAACTAGGCAGCGGCAAGCTGGTCAAGGCTGAAGCCCTGGCTCGATTACAGCTTGAGGACGGCACACTGCTCAGCCCGGATGTGTTCCTGCCGTTGCTGCGGCATGCCGAACTGGACAGTCTTTTCCAGAAGGGCCTGGACACAGCGCTGGGCAGCCTTGTCCAGTTGCAGCATGCGGGTCTGGATATCGACCTTTCCATGAATATCGCACCCAGAACCCTGGCCAATCCCGCCTGCGAGGCATGGGTGAAAGAGTCCCTGCAACGACATCAAATCAAGGCTACGAACCTGACACTGGAAATCCTCGAAAACCAGCGGGTGGATCCCATGGCTCGCGATGACGGCGTGCGCCGACTGATGGTGCTGGGTGTGAAATTCGCCATCGACGACCTGGGGTCCGGCTACAGCAGCCTGCGGCGCCTGGCCAGCATGCACTTCAACGCCATCAAGGTTGACCAGACTCTGCTTTCCCGGATCCGTATGGATCCGATCCAGACCGTCAGCCTGGTCAGCGCCGTGATCCAGATTGGCCGCGACTTCGGTAGCGAGGTGATTGTCGAGGGTCTGGAGCACATCGGCATGATCGAAGTCGCCCGGCTGCTCGGTGCGCAGTTTGGCCAGGGATACGCGATCGCGCGACCGATGCCGGCCGATGCACTGCCCCACTGGTCGCGCACCTACCTCATGACCGGACTGCACGAGTCACTCAATACCATGCTGGGTGCCCTGGCCTTCCAGTGGCTTTCCGTTCGCCACGAATCACTGCACACCCATGCGCTGGATACCTGCCCCCTGACCCGACTGATCCAGGAGGGTGCACAGGAACTGGAATACGCGCTGGCCCTGCATCGGACCATCCATTCCAATCCGCACGACTTGGTGGCCGCCAGGAAACTACTGGAATGGCTGGAAGGGGAAGTGCGCAGGGACGCCTTGTCACCCGCAACCTGAGTCATCCGGCTGCCGCTTCGACCCTTGCATGGCCTGGCGGGCTGTAAACCGGAACATCGTGCAACCAGGCAAGCACCAAGACGGCAACTCCAAACGATCCGGGGTCGCGCCAGCAACCACTGAAGTTGCAACGGATCGTTCCACTGAACAGGGAACCATGATCATGATTTACGAAAACATCGTCGACACCATCGGCCGCACTCCCATCGTGCGACTGCAGCGCATGGCCCCCCAGGGCATCGAACTGTTCGTGAAGATTGAATCCTTCAATCCCGGCGGCTCGGTCAAGGATCGGCTGGCCCTGGCGATCATTCTTGATGCGGAGCGGAGCGGCGCACTGAAGCCCGGGCAAACCGTGATCGAGGCCACCAGTGGCAATACCGGCGTCGCCCTGGCCATGCTCTGCGCCGCTCGCGGCTATGGCTTCGTTGCGGTGATGAGCGAAACCTTCTCGGTCGAACGGCGCAAGCTGATCCGCGCCTATGGCGGTCGGGTAATCCTGACGCCGGCGGCTGCGCGCGGCAGCGGCATGGTGGAAAAGGCCAGGGAACTGGCGAAAAAGCACGGCTGGTTCCTGTCCCGGCAGTTCGAGAATCCGGCCAACCCCGCCTATCACCGCGCCACCACCGCCAGCGAGATCCTGGGCGACTTCGCCAATCGCCGGCTGGACGCATTTGTTTCCGGCTGGGGCACGGGCGGCACGCTCACCGGCGTCGGCGAAATGCTCAAGGCGGCGCGGCCGCAGGTCCGCGTGGTGGCCACGGAGCCGGTCGGCGCCGCCCTGCTCAAGGGTGAGGCGTGGCAACCGCACAAGATCCAGGGATGGAACCCGGACTTCATTCCTGCGGTGCTCAACCGCAGCGTGGCCGACGAGATCATCACGGTCAGCGACGAGGAGTCGCGTGACACCTCGCGCCGATTGGCCCGCGAGGAAGGGATCTTCGCTGGACTTTCGGCCGGCGGCACGCTCGCCGCGGCGATGAAGTTCGCAGCCAGCGCAAGCGAAGGAACCGCCATCCTGGCCATGCTCCCGGATACAGGGGAGCGCTACCTCAGCACATTCCTGTTCGAAGGCATGCCCGAAGGTTCGGACGATGAGTGGCTGGCCAGTCTGGACGGATCGGCCTGAAGTAGTCTGGGGGACGTCGTTACACCAGCATCCTGCCCCGTGTAACTCATACACCCTCCATGTGCCGCATAACACCGACAGCTTACGAGCACCCGAAGAGCGAGCGAATAATGCAATCGCTTGTTCCAAGGTAGGAATTGCCTGATTGTAGGCACACACCAGATGCGCAATACTCGGTGCAACGCCTCACCATGAGGCCGAATAAGCGTTAGAACCTATGAAAAAGATATTCGCCCTATTGTTGCTAACTTTCGTTTCGTTGCCCGCGTACGCAGATTGGGGAGAGGTTGGAGCCGCCGCACTGTGCGCAGCTAACGGGCAATCATTTGAGCTCGCGCCAACCTTGGAGACATCTGGGTGGGGCGACATACCCGCCCCTCCGGGTGCTCACAAATTTCCCATTGGAGCAGAGCAACATTATCACTGCAAGGTCGGTAGTAGCCGCGTATCGTTGATCATAGATGTTTATCCTCCGGGCCAAGGTATGGGCGAGGGAGCGGGTGTTATTACGATAGAAAAATTAATGGTAGACAAAAAAATACTTCTAACTAATACTTATTTTAACTGGCAAGTTTCGAGCGAACCAGAGCTTAGTCGAGTTGCAATTGAACACACCAAAAATGGTATTGTCGAACAACTTTGCTATGCCGCAGATACAACTAATCCGCAATCGCATACACACTGTGATACCAAGCAGATAAGCGGTTCTAACGGTTCGTTCAAGCGGACTGGCGGAAAAGCGCCGCCAGCCGCTTAACTCAAGCGTTATGCCCCAGAATCACCACTATAGATGACCCGAGAAAGAATCCTCGCCGAGATCGCTAGGACTGCCGACGAGAATGGCGGCGTCGCTCTCGGCCGTGAGCGGTTCTATCAAGAAACAGGCATCAAAGAATCCGACTGGCTCGGAAAATTCTGGGTGCGTTGGTCTGACGCCGTGACGGAAGCGGGATGTACTCCAAACTCGTGGAATGTACCGCTGCATGAAGCCGATCTGCTCGGGAGCTACGCCAGTCTTGTGCGCGAGCTTGGCCATATCCCTGTGGTTGCAGAGCTAAAGCTCAAGTCCAAGCAAGATCCTGGCTTCCCAAGTCACAATACTTTCCGCCGTTTCGGCACTAAGGCTCAGCAGATCGCGCGCCTCATTACACATTGCGAGGCTTCGCCCGCGCTCGCGGATGTTCTCGCTATAGCGCGTTCCAGTCCAGCGAAGAGCGAAGCCTTGGCACCGCTGCCAGAGGACAATACTTGTCGAGAGGCAGCAGGTTATGTCTATCTGCTGCGGGTAGGCCCACACTTCAAAATTGGTCGCAGCGTCTCATTTGAGCGGCGCTCCAGAGAGCTGGCTATCCAACTCCCAGAGCGAGCTGAAACAGTTCATGTCATAAGCACCGACGATGCAGTCGGCATCGAGGCATACTGGCATCGCCGGTTCGAGCCCAAACGCAAGAATGGCGAATGGTTCGCTTTGAGTGCTCAAGACGTCAAAGCGTTCAAGCGTCGCAAATTCATGTAGTGGGGCATAACCAGTCGTTCAATCGGACGCGCGAAAAGCCGCGCGCCGCTTAACTCCAGCGTTATGTCGCAAGGGGGGAGTTCGCCACATGCTGGCATTAGGTAGCTCGCGCTGGACAGAATTGCAGCATGCCTATGGGTCTGCATCGGACACGCCCGACTTACTTCGTAAACTTCAAAGCCTGCCGGATGCTGAGGGCGATAGTGAGCCATGGTTTTCTCTGTGGAGCTCGTTGGCGCATCAAGGGAACGTCTATTCGACTTCCTTCGCTGCAGTACCTCACATTGTTGAGGCGCTGTCGTCCGCCCCGGCCTCGGCTCCGTTTACATATTTCCATTTCCCCGCGTGGGTTGAGATCTGCCGCAAGAATGGTGGTGTATCCATCCCGCAGGATTTGGAGTTTTCCTACTTCGCCGCAATCGCAAAGTTGCCATCGCTCGTCGCCGCTGCAGCCGCGCGACCTTGGGATTCTGAATTCACCGCATGTGCCTTGGCGGCGGTCGCCGCAGCGAAAGGTAATGCTAAAGTTGCCGAGGCTGTGTTGGAGCTCACTCCCGAGGTAGCAGAAACCTTTCTTGAGTGGTTCTTCGCGCAGTAGCGGCATAACCACTCGTTCGAGGCGGACGGCTCCGCCGCCGCTCAACTCAAGCGTTAGCGCCCGTTGTGTAGCACCGCGCGAGAACGAAATGTCATTTGCACCTAGGGCTTGCTTCACATGCAAAATGTTCTGTTAGCTCTCGCCGGCTTTTTCGTTCTGGTGAAAGTCGTGTGCACAATTTGGTACGTTCGTCAGCCAGATGCTACGGCTGTTACGGCCACACCACGGGGCAGCATCCTCTATTACGCGGGTAAATTTTCGCCGGCGCTCGTCATGGCATGCATGCTCGTTCGTGCGTGCATTCCTGGCCCGCCGTTGCAGATCACATTCATACAAAGCGACCGTTGGCGTGTCGTGTTCTGGGCTGCGTTCCTTGTCATCGCTACCGTAGCTGCCATCGTGGCTGTGCGGCAGCACGCATCGGGCACATCGTACGGTCTGGTGCACGATGCTAAGCTGGCGCGGCGGCGGGGGCACGGGCGCTAACAACTCAGTCAAGCGGACGGCGTTCCGCCGCCGCTTACTTCGGGCGTTAGGCACCTTGATGCACCGTGTTCTGTTTGTTCTTCTGCTGACAGCGACTCTTGTTCACGCGGTGGGCAACTCGTGTTCAGCACCCAGGATGTTGGGTTCTACCCCGAAATCACGGACGGTTGTGAAAGGGTGGAAAACTTCAAATCCTGCCTGATGGTCCTTCGCCGCATCCTCGGGTTGTGGTGCCGCTCGATGTATTCAAACACATCCGCTCTTGCTGCATCGAGTGTCGGATAGGTCATGCGGTAAATCCGTTCGCGCTTGAGCAGACCGAAGAAGCCCTCGCATGCGGCGTTGTCTCCGCAGTGACCCACGGCGCTCATCGAGCTCACCAAGGCGTTGGCCAGCAAATACTTCTGATAGTCACCGCTTCGAAACTGACTGCCTCTATCTGAATGCAGGATCACAGGTTCGGTGCGCTGTCGCTGCCATACGGCTGTCTGCACGGCCCGGATAACCATCTGTCGATCCTGCCGATGGTGCATGGACCAGCCCACTACCCGGTGGTCAAACAGGTCCAGCACAATGCACAAATACAGCTTGCCTTCCTGGGTCTTGATCTCGGTGATGTCGGTGACCCATTTGGTCTCTGGTTCCAGTGCGGTGAAATCCCGTTCCAGCCGGTTGCGCACGCCCGGCGGGGTAAGCGCCGGCCGCCCCCGCGGACCTCGTCGCTTCGGGCGCGGCCAGCCCTGCAAGCCATCGGCTGCCATCAACCGAGCGACGCGGTTGAGGCTAGCTGTCTCGCCTTCATCGGCAAGGTCTTCCTGCATCCGCCCCGCTCCCAACGCTCCACGGCTGTCTTCGTGAAGCCCACGAATACGCCCCAGCAAGCGTTCGTTGTCGAGCTGACGGGCGCTGGGAAGGCGCTGGCTCCAATCGTAATAACCGCTGGCCGATACCCGCAGGCAACGACACATCAGCCGGACCGGGAACTCATGGCGACAACGTTCGATCACCTGATACCTCAGGATGATCCCTTGGCAAAGAACGTCGCCGCTTCTCGCAAAAAATCTCGTTCCTTCTTCACCCGCGCCAGCTCGCGCTTCAAACGCGCCAGCTCCTCATCCCGTGGCGTTCCCGTGCCGGCAAAGGCGCCGCTGCCCTGGCTTCCGGCCTCGCGCTTCCAGCGAGTCAACAGGCTGTCCCGGATCCCCAGCTCACGAGCCACCTGGGCACAACTGACCCCCGGCTGGTTGGC
>NZ_JAQIBU010000190.1 GCF_027858935.1 Oleiagrimonas sp.
CGGTGATCGAGCAGCTGTCCGGTGAGGTGCCGATCTTCGGCGTGTGCCTGGGTCACCAGGCGCTGGGCCAGATGTTCGGGGGCAAGGTCGTGCGGGCCAAGCAGATCATGCACGGCAAGACCTCGCCGGTGCGTCATCGTGGCGCGGGCGTGTTTGCCGGGCTGCCCGATCCGCTCGTGGCCACGCGCTACCATTCGCTGGTAGTCGCGCCCGAGTCCGTGCCCGATTGCCTGGAAGTGACGGCCTGGACCGAGAATCCGGACGGCAGCGTCGAAGAGGTCATGGGCCTGCGCCACCGCACCCTGGCGGTCGAGGGCGTGCAGTTCCATCCGGAGTCGATCCTGACGCGGCAAGGCCACGATATCCTGCGAAACTTCCTTGGCCTGCAGTTGCCCAAGGCAGCCTGACCTGTACCCGGAGCCAGATTTCATGCCCATTACGCCGCACGAGGCCCTCAAGCGCACCATCGAGCATCGCGAGATCTTTCACGACGAGATGGTCGAGTTGATGCGCCAGATCATGGCTGGTGACGTGACCCCGCTGATGACCGCAGCGATTCTTACCGGTCTGCGCGTGAAAAAGGAGACCATCGGCGAAATCACCGGGGCAGCGCGTGTGATGCGCGAGCTGGCGACCCCCGTGCATGTAGCCGACAACGCGCATTTCGTCGATATCGTCGGTACCGGTGGCGACGGGGCCAGCAGCTTCAACATCTCGACCACGGCGATGTTCGTGGCCGCAGCGGCGGGTGCCCGGGTGGCCAAGCACGGCGGCCGCAGCGTGTCGTCCAAATCCGGCAGTGCAGACCTGCTCGAGGCACTCGGTGCGCGCATCGACCTGAATCCGGAACAGGTGGCCCAATGCCTGGACGAGATCGGCATCGGCTTCATGTATGCGCCCAACCATCATCCGGCGATGAAGGCGGTGGCGCCGGTACGCCGCGAGATGGGCGTGCGCACGCTGTTCAACATCCTCGGGCCGTTGACCAACCCGGCGGGCGCGCCGAACATCCTGATGGGCGTATTCCACGAAGACCTGGTCGGTATCCAGGTGCGTGTGCTCGAACGTCTGGGCGTGCAGCGCGCGCTGGTGGTCTATGGACGTGACGGACTGGACGAAATTTCGCTCGGCGCCACCACGCTGGTGGGCGAGTTGCGCGATGGTGTGGTCCGCGAGTACGAGATCGAGCCGGAGGATTTCGGTCTTGCGATGGCTTCCAGTCGCAACCTGCGCGTGGAAGATGCCGAACATTCGATGCGCATGGTGATGGATGTACTCCAGGGAACGCCCGGTGTCGCCCGCGACATTGTCCAGATCAATGCAGGCGCCGCGCTCTATCTCACCGGCCGGTCCGACAGTATCGACGCAGGGATCCATTTGGCGCGTGAAACCATCGAGAGCGGCGCCGCCCTCGGGAAAATGCATGCCTTCGTTCGCGCCACACAGACCCTTGCCGACAGCGCTTCCTGATTCGGCTTGCATCCGCTGCAGCCCCTGCGATTCAATCTACCCTGACCCTTTCTTCGAAATCCCGTTCCCATGTCCGATATCCTGCAACGCATACTCGCCCGCAAGACCGAGGAGATCGCCGAGCGCCAGGCCAAACTGCCGTTGTCGGAGCTCGCGGCCCGCTGCGCCGATCTGCCTGATACACGGGGTTTTGCCGCAGCGATGGAGGCACGCATCGATGCCGGTGACCCGGCGGTGATCGCCGAGGTCAAGAAGGCCAGCCCAAGCAAGGGCCTGATCCGGGCGGATTTTGATCCGGCCAGCATTGCCAGGGCCTACGCCAAGGCCGGTGCAGCCTGCCTTTCGGTGCTTACCGACAAGGATTTCTTCCAGGGCAGCGAGGCCTTCCTCAAGGCCGCCCGCGAAGCCTGCAAGCTGCCGGTGCTGCGCAAGGACTTCACCGTAGCGCCCTACCAGGTGTACGAGTCGCGCACCATAGGCGCCGACTGCATTCTGTTGATCGTGGCCGCGCTGGAGGATGACATGCTGCTGGAGCTCGCTCTGCTGGCCGCGCAGCTGAACATGGACGTGCTGGTCGAGGTGCACAACGCGGACGAGCTGGATCGCGCGCTGGCGGTACCCGCATCGCTGATCGGCATCAACAACCGCAATCTGCGCACCTTCAAGACCTCGCTGGACACCTCCCTGGACCTGCGCGAATACGTGCCCTACGACCGCGTACTGGTGACCGAGAGCGGTATCCGTACTCCGGAAGACGTCGAGAACATGCGCGAGGCGGGCATCGAGGGCTTCCTGATTGGCGAGGCGTGCATGCGTGCCGAGGATCCCGGTGCCGAGCTCAGACGCCTGTTCTTCAACTGACGCAATGAACGAAACCCCGCAGATGAGTGCCGTGTCCCGCCCGGCGCAACGTACGGTGCTGTTCGATTTCGACGGCGTGCTGCTGCGTGGCGATGCCTTCGGAGAATTCGTCCGCGCGCACCTGCGACGCGAGCGCTGGCGACAGGTCCTGGGCCTGCTGCTTGCCGTGCCCGTGCTGCCCACCTTGCCGTTCACCCGGCGTTGGGTGGTGCGCATGTTCATCTTCGCCACCCTGGTCGGCCTGTCCGAGGCGCGCTACCGCACACGGGCCACGGCTTTTGGTGCAACGCTCGCCCGCCAGCCGCGGCGCTTCCACCGCGCTGCGCTCACGCAATTGCGGCGCCACCTGGCCGCGGGCGACGCGGTAATGATCGTCACCGGCTGCGAGGAGACCCTGGTGCGCAGCATCTTTGACGAACTGGGTCTGAAGGGCCTTCCGTTGCTGGCCTCGCGTCTGAAACCGGGTCGGCTGGGCATGCGCGTGGACCTTTACAACGTGGGCCTGAACAAGGTGCGTTCGCTGCAGGCAGCCGGCGTGTCGCCCCCATGGCACGTGGCCTACGGCGATTCGCACTGGGACCTGCCGATGCTGCGCGAGGCAGGGGAGGCGGTGCTGGTCAACGCCACGCCGAAATGGTGCAAGAAGGTCGAGCGGGTCCTCGGCCGTAGCGTGACGCGCGTGCACTGGCATTAGGACCCGGCGTAGCCCGTATAAGCGAAGCGCATCCGGGGCGGACGGTATCGACTCGTAAGACGCAATGCGCGGTACGCATGACCTGCCGGGGCCGCGTTGCGGCCCATCCCGGATGCGCGGTGCTTATCCGGGCTACGGGAGAGTCGGCGGTATGTGTGGCTCATTGAGCAGCCCACGATACGGTTCACTTCCGGGTTGAGATGCGGATCGGGGTGGCTTTCGGATGGCGGGCCCGGATCAGGCGTAGCCCGGATAAGCGAAGCGCATCCGGGGCGGACGATATCGACTCGCGAGGCGCAACGTGCTGTTCGCAAAGCTTGCCGGGGCCAGGTCGTGGCCCATCCCGGATGTGCGGTGCTTATCCGGGCTACGGGGGGATCGTTGCGGTGTGTGGCTCAGCGGGTGCCCAGCACCACGATGGTCTTGCCGGTCACATCGATCGTGCCCTGCTCCTCCAGTTGCTTGAGCACGCGGCCGACCATCTCGCGTGAGCAGCCGACGATGCGGCTCACTTCCTGTCGCGAGATGCGGATCTGGGTGCCTTCCGGGTGGCTCATGGCGTCCGGCTCCTCGCACAGGTCCAGCAGGGTCTGGGCGACACGGTTGGTGACATCCATGAAGGCCATGCGGCTGACCTGGCGCGAGGTGCGCAGCAAACGGTTGGTGAGCTGGAAGCCAATCGAGAACAGCAACTTGGGACATTCATCCTTGAGCGAGGTCTCGAACAGCTGGAACAGGCGCTCGTAGCTGATCTCGGCCAGCTCGCAGACAGTTCGGGTACGCACCAGGGATTCGCGCTGGGACTGGTCCACGAACAACCCCATCTCGCCGATGTACTGACCGCGGTTGATATAGGCCAGGATCAGTTCGCGGCCGTTCTCGTCCTCGCTGCAGACGGCGACCGAGCCGTCGATGATGTAATACAGGGTATTCGCCGGATCACCCGGCCGCACGATGGCGGTCTTCTTCGGATAGCGGCGTCGGTGGCAGTGCGCAAGGAAACGCTCCATCGACTGCGGATCCGGGCCGAGTGCACCTGGCGCGTGATGACGGACGAATTGCTGCTGCAGGAGATATTTCAGTTGGGCCACGATGAGCTTCCGTCTGCGACTGGTCGGTGAATATCCCCTGTCATGTACCACAGGACCATGGAGTGAGACCCGGGCCCCGTTCTTGACTGTCATACTATAGCCATTCACGGTCATGTGGCGAAACGTACAGCGAAATGAATGCGCAGCCCCGGAGCCGTTGCGGACCGGATGCGGTGCGCCTCGGGACGTCGTCACCGATACGGCACGCGCGCTTCTTGCGGTGATGGCCACGGGCTCGGCTTCAAATCGATGCATGCATGTCGCATAATTGCAGCCCTTGGGTGTGTCAGAATCGCACGCCATCGACCCGCGCAGCGGGCCCGGCACGGAGCCACCGTGCGGCCAGGCTGCACCCTGAAGATCTGCCGGTGCCGCCTGCGCAGAGCCAACGTGAGCCTTCCGGAGGGCCGCCTGTTGAAACCACTTCCGCGTCTTCGGCTCCAGGGCTTCAACAACCTCACCAAGGCCCTGAGCTTCAATATCTACGATGTCTGCTACGCCGTCTCCGAGGAGCAGCGTCAGCGCTACATCGAGTACATCGACGAGGCCTATGACGCCGACCGGCTGACCCAGATCCTCACCGACGTGGCCGACATCATCGGCGCCAACATCCTCAATATCGCCCGCCAGGACTACGATCCGCAGGGCGCCTCGGTGACCATCCTGATCTCCGAGCAGCCGGTGGTGGACAAGCTGGGCCGCGATTCCATCTCGGGCGCGGTGGCGCATCTGGACAAGAGCCACATCACCGTCCACACCTATCCGGAAACTCATCCGCACAATGGCATCGCGACCTTCCGCGCGGACATCGACGTGGCCACCTGCGGCGTGATCTCGCCGCTGAAGGCCCTGAACTACCTGATCGACAGCTTCGAGTCCGACATCGTGATCATGGATTACCGTGTGCGCGGCTTCACCCGCGACGTGAAGGGCAAGAAGCACTACATCGATCACAAGATCAACTCGATTCAGGACTATCTGGCGCGGCACATCCGCCAGAAGTACGAGATGTTCGACGTGAACGTGTACCAGGAGAACATGTTCCACACCAAGATGCACATCAAGGACTTCGACCTGGATACCTACCTGTTTGAAGCCCACGCCGACGAGCTTTCGTTCAAGGAACGCAAGCGCATCGAG
>NZ_JAQIBU010000227.1 GCF_027858935.1 Oleiagrimonas sp.
GCCCGGGCTCGGGTGCGTGGGGTGCATGGCCAAACAGCAGGACAAGTGGTGCCAGCACAAGCGCAAGCGCGAACGGTGCCGGATAGTCGCGGGGCTGACCGAACCAGGTCCATGCGGGCGCCATTGGCAATCTCGACAGGCGCATGGCCCACGCCAGACCCATGCAGGCGATCAGTAGGTCCGGCCAGGCCGGATGGGGGCCAAGGCGCAGGCCTGCGATCAGCCAAAGAGGGCCGAAAAGGGCGCCTACCGTATCCAGTAACAGGTAAAGGTGGCTGCAAGGGGCATCGGAGTATCGACGACGCTCGAGCAGCAACAGGAACCCCGCGTAGACCAAGACCAGGCTCCAGGAAAGGCCGCACATGTTCAAGGAGCGCGCCTTGTGCGCGCCATCCGGTCCGATCACGATGCTCCCCGGCACCGTCGACCGGATCGTGTCGCGCAGGTCCAGTTGTGTTTGCGGGCCCGTCCGTGCAGGCAGGCGAGCAAGCGGCCATCGTGATTCCGGGGTTTTTGACAAATCCGCAAGTTGGCGGGCCGAATCACGGACAGACGTGGAGATCGGCAGTGCATTGGAAGACCTCGGTGCCTGCATCCCCTGGGCAGGCAGCAGCTCGGCGGAGCGCAAGGTGAAATCGGCTCCTGCCGGTTGCTGGATACGTAGTCGCAGCATGGAGACATGCGACGGGACTGAACATGGCCTGCCGGTCATGCCATGCAACCAGTCCAGCCCGGAAAGCCCCCATGTCGGGCCCGCAGACGCCGGCAAGGTGGCCATGCAGGACCCGGCTTCACCCGGTGCCATCACGCGCAGGTCCAGGCGGACACTCTTGCCGGAAGCATGGTCCAGGTGCAGCCGCCCAGCGCGGCGAAGGTCCAGTGGCGCAGCCAGCGGAAACCCGACTTCGACCGCCGTTCCGTCGAGGCTGCGGATGCGTAGTCCGTTCTGGACACGGTGCAGACGGGCAGCACCGAAAACACGCCCCGCGACCAGGTCATCGGTACGGCGGAATGTCCAGTGCCAAGGCGAGCGACCTGCGTCAAGGGAGGCCATTGACTGGTCCCCGCTATGGTCCAGGTAGCCCCTGACCAGAATGGCCGCAAACACGTAGAGCGCCGCTGCCATCAGTACCAACAGCAGCAAGTCGATGGCCCGCCATCCACGCGCTCGCGCGGCGAACCTCAACGCAGCAGCGCCTCCACGCGGGCGGCACATATGAAGTCGTTCATGGAGATGCCGCCGACGTCATGCGTGGACCACAGCACCTGGCAGTGGCCATAACCGGCCTCCAGGTCGGGATGGTGATCCTCGTGGTTGGCCATGAAGCCCACGGCATTGATGAAGCCGAGTGTCTGATGGAAGTTGTCGAAGGTGAAGTCCTTGATGATGGCCTTGCCGTCATGGCTACGTGACCAGCCGGGGAGTTCCCCGAGCAGGTCTTCGATTCCGCCATCGACCATGGCCTTTTCCCCCTTGCGGGGCTGACAGTGCGCGAGCGCCAATTGCTCAGATTTCATGGTTGATCCTCCTTTTCAAAGTTACAAGCGTCGGTTTCGAAGCGCCGATTGTCAAAGGCGCAGACGCATCCATAAATTCGTACTAAAATGGTTCTATATCACATTGGGTACAGTCCCACGGATACATCGCATGATCGAGATTACCGAACGCGCCCAGGATCACTTCTGCAAACTGGTCGACCAGCAGGATACCGACGACCTTGGTATTCGCCTGCGGGTGGATCAGGGAGGCACGCCTGCGGCCAACTGCGCGCTCGAGTTCTGCGAACCAGGCGATCTGGATGGCGGTGAATGGCTGATCGAATGCAACGGGTTTGTGCTGTACGTCGATGGCGCCGCCGTGAAATGGCTGGAGGGTGCTTCGATCGACTTCGAACCCAACGCCACGGGTGGACTGCTCAACATTCGTGCGCCAGGAATCAAGGGCGAGGTCCCGGGAACGGAAGCCGGGCTTGTAGAGCGTGTCCGCTACGTTCTGGAAGCCGTGATCAATCCGCAGGTGGCCAGTCACGGCGGGCGCGTAAGCCTGCTGGAGGTGACCGCTGATGGCGTTGTCGTGCTTCAGTTCGGCGGGGGCTGTCACGGATGCGGGATGGTCGATGTGACACTCAGGGACGGCATCGAGAAGACCTTGCGTCAGCATGTACCCGAGATTTCTCAAGTGCGCGACGCTACCGACCACAGCAGTGGCGACAACCCCTATTACAGCGAAGCGCAGGGTCCCTCGGCGATGGCCTGAACGATCGCAGGCACGGATCTCGATCGTTGGATGGGATCCGTACCGGCACGAAAAACCCGGCGAAAGCCGGGTTTTTCATTTCAAGCGTTGCCTGAGGCAATCAGTTACTCGCGCCCATCTCATTTGCACCCTGGATATGGTATTTCAGAGTGCTCAATTCACTCGGAAGCGAGTGGAAATAGGCGGTGATTTCCTTGATGTCCTGGTCGGACAACTGCGAGGCAAAGCCCTTCATGATGGCGTTGTTGCGCTGGCCGCTCTGATATTCGTGCAGCGCCTGTTCCATGTAGTTCTGGTACTGGCCTGCCAGTCGCGGATAATTGGCCGCAACTGCTTGACCATCCTTGCCATGGCACGCGAAACAGGTCGTGGCCTTCTTCAGACCCACTTTGGGACCGAGCTTGGCTGGCTTGGTGGCCAGGCTCGACAGGTAGGTCGCGATATCCTGCATGTCCTGTTCGCTCAGGCTGCTGGCCTGGGCATCCATGGTCGGATGTTTGCGTGTACCGGAACGGTAGCCATGCAGGGCATCGAGGATGTACTGCTTGTTCTGGCCGGCAATCTTCGGAACGCGGTAGTTCGGATAGGCGTTCTCGTACCCTGGAATGCCGTGACATCCTGCACAGGTGTATATCAGGGTCTTGCCACGCGCCGCATTACCCTGGCCCGTGTCTGCGGCGTGGACCGAGGAGAAGCCTAGCAGCGATACTGCGACAAGTACGGCAAGCAAAGACAAACGCGTCATCAAGGTCATCCAGCGGTCAGCGGCCCGAGCGAGCCGGGTGAAGGATATACACCAAAATTCGATTATAGCGTGTACCGACGCTTAACGGACAAGGACATCTGGGCGTGATTCTTACAGCAGACTGTTGAGGATGTGCACTCCGGCGATGTACTCCCCGGCAATGGTGCCGATATTGACCAGGGTGAACAACAGAAATATACGTACTACACGATTGCTCCACCAGCCACGCCAGTGTCCGATGTCGTCGCGCACGGTTTCGAAGTCGCTCACTCGAGGTTTGCGCAGCCATACCTCGGTCAGCGCAGCCACTGCACCGGCGGGGATGGCCATGCGCAGGGGCTTGAGCGGTGCTGCAATGAAGCTGGCGATGACGCTGAGTGGATGCCCTCCCGCAATGATCGCGCCAAGAGCGGCCAGAACTCCTGTACACAGCACCCATGTCAAGAGGGCCTCGGTGCCCAGCGCAGTGTTGCGGTGGAAGGCGAAACCGATGGCAGCGAAGATGCCCAGCATCAAGGCCAGTCCGATGTATTTCGGCCAGCGCGAACCCCGCGGGATGCCGATCAGGGAAGCGATCTGATCGGCAGGTGGCGCATCCTGTTCCTGCAGTTGCCGACTCAACCCCTTCATGTGGCCTGCGCCGATCACCACCAGGACCTTGCGCAGGTCGCTTTTCTGCGCGGCTTCCTCGCGCAACCGAGCGGCCATGTAGATGTCGCGTTCAGAGATCAGGCCTCTGTACAACGCCTGGGAGGATCGGGCGAATTCGCTGAAGGCACCCTCAAGCATGTCGCCTGATTTGAGCTTCTCGATATCCTCTTCGGCAATGTCCTCGCGTTCGAAGAGGCTTCCGAGCAGACCGGCCAGAACGTTGAATTTCTCACCCAAACCGAGGCTGCGCCAGGCACGTTTCAGGGTGACACCGACATCACGATCAATCAGCCACAGTGGGCGACCGGTCTCGTCAGCGCCGCGCATGGCGGCTCTCATTTCGGCTCCGGGTTCGATGCCGTACTGTTCGGCCAGTCGTTTCTGGAAAGACCCCAGGACCAGACTTGCCGCCACCATGCCGGTCTTGCCCTGGCGGATCACCTGGAACAGGTCCATGTGCTTGAAGCTATCCGGATCGCGCATGCTGCGGGCGCGGCTTTCGCACAATTCGACTGCGATGGCGTCGAAATTCTCCCGGGTGCTCAGGGTTTCGACGGCTTCCATGCTGGCACGCGAAACGTGGGCCGTGCCCAGGATCACGTATTCGACGCCATCCCGCCTTATCCGGTTGATGGGCTGGTCGGTCAGTGCGTCAGGCATTTCTACGCCGGACTCGGATGCGTCAATCGGTTGGACGGTGTCGTTCATTACAGGGCAATCATGCAAGGCAGAGATGCAAACTTTGGGGCGAAAGCCATGCTTCGCAACGTGTCGTCAGTCATGGGGAGGGGAGTGGCGTTCAGTCGCGGAAACGTTTGAGCAGGTCGGCATAGGCATCGATCCGACGGTCGCGCAGGAAGGGCCAGATACGACGCACGTTTTCGCTGCGATACATGTCGATATCAGTGACCAGGAGCTGTTGCCGATTGCTTTCGGCCAGAGCCAGAAATTCCCCTTGCGGGCCGACGATGAAACTGCTGCCCCAAAACTCGATACCCGTGGTCTTGTCCGGTGAAGCCTCGAATCCGGTGCGGTTGCAAGCCATCAGCGGCAGACCATTGGCCACGGCATGGCCGCGCTGGACGGTGATCCAGGCCTCGCGCTGGCGCGCCTTTTCCGCGTCGTCGTCGCCTGGATCCCAACCGATCGCCGTCGGATACAGCAGCAGCTCGGCGCCGGCAAGGGCCATCAGCCGTGCGGCTTCCGGATACCACTGGTCCCAGCACACCAGCACGCCCAGGCGGCCGACCGAAGTGTCGATGGGTTCGAATCCCAAGTCCCCGGGGGTGAAATAGAATTTCTCGTAAAAACCCGGGTCGTCCGGGATGTGCATTTTGCGAAAGCGGCCGGCGATGTCCCTGCTTCGATCGAATACGACTGCGGTGTTGTGGTAAAGACCGGATGCGCGGCGCTCGAAGAACGACGCAACCACGACCAGCCCCAGCTCACTCGACAGCGCACCAATGCGTTCGGTGCCAGGTCCGGGGATGGTTTCGGCCAGGTCAAACGAGTCCACGTCCTCGTTCTGGCAGAAGTATGGACCGTTGTGAAGTTCCTGCAGCAGGACAAGTTGTGCGCCTTGCGCGGCGGCTTCGCGCAAGCCGGTCTCGATGGCATCGAGATTGTCATCGCGGCTGCCACGATGGCTTTGCTGCAGCAAGGCGGCTTTCAGAATGTGTTGCATCACGATTCCGGTGGGTGGGCAGTAGACAAGTCTAGCGTTATCGCCGTTTCATCGGGCATAGGTGAATACGGCATCGGCGCGAGCCCGTACATGTCCGCTCAATGCGCTCTGGAACTGGGTTGCAGATGCATTGGCGCCGAGTTTCAGGGATGCCACGTCCAGCGCGTATATCGTGAACACGTAGTGATGCGGCAAGTCGCCTGCCGGTGGGCAGGGACCATCATAGCGGAGGTGTCCAAAGTCATTGCGCAAGCTGCGGGCAGGGGCAGGAAGGGTGGCATCCATGGCCAGGCCATGCACGTTCGCGGGCAGGTCAATCACGATCCAGTGCCACCATCCTTTGCCGTTGCTGGCATCTGGATCGAACACGCTCAAGGCGAAACTGCGGGTGCCTTCAGGGGCTCCATGCCAGTGCATCGCTGGAGAAAGATCATGGCCCCCGCAGTCGCCATAGACGAAGGTATTGCGCACGCGACCGTGTCCATTTCCAGCGTCAACGACAAGCTTCAGGCTGCTTTGTGCACAGGCTGTTCCCGCCACGAACAGGCCAAGCAGGAGCATCCGGCGAAGTGTAGAGGCCATGTTGGAGAAATCCTGCATTGTGTTGCATCGTTGCCACGGATGCCGGCTATTCTTCGGCGAGCATGCCGGCCGGCAACTGCATGGTAATGCAATGCAAGCTGCCGTTCTGCCATATGAGCGAACGACAGGGGACCGGCATGATCTCCCTGCCGGGATACGCAGTGGAGAGCACGGCAGCAGCCACCTCGTCGGAAGGATCGCCATAGGCCGGAATCAGCACGGCGCCATTGATGACCAGGTAATTGGCATACGAGGCGGCCAGTCGACGGCCATCGTCGATCACAGGGGCTGCCCAGGGAAGCGCGTGCAGGCGGTACGGCTGTCCGGAGCGGGTGCGCAAGGCGAGTAGATCCCGGTGCATGCGCTGCATTTCCGCGTAGTGGGCATCGGACGGATCATCGCAGTCCTGAAATACGATGCTGTCATTGGGCGCAAAACGTGCAAGCGTATCCACATGGGCATCGGTATCGTCACCTTGGAGATAGCCATGTTCAAGCCATAGAACACGTTCTGCGGCCAGATGGATCCGCAATTGTTCCTCTATCGCGGCGCGATCCTGGTCGGGGTGCCTCTGGTGCAGGCATTTCCAGGTGGTGAGAATCGTTCCGTGCCCGTCGCTCTCGATCGAGCCACCTTCCAGGGCCCAGTCCACTCGCTCGCGTCGTGCCTGGCTGAAAACACCGGACGCCACGAGTCCACCGATGAGCTCGTCATCGCGTTCGGCGGCGTACTTGCCGCCCCATCCGGTGAAACGAAAGTCGACCAGACAGAAACTGTCAGGTTCGCGCAGGGTGATCGGACCAGAATCGCGCAACCAGGTGTCGTCATAGGGGACGGTCACAAATCCCACGCGAGCCATCATCACGCCGGCGGACTCAAGCATGCCATGGACGCGCTCCTGGAGATCGTCGTCGGCAATGCAGACCAGCAGCTGCTGGTATCGGGTCACTGCCTGGGCCAGTGCCACATACGTGCGTTCGACGTCGGAAAGACGCGGCGCCCAGTCGGTGCCTTCGTGCGGCCAGGCAACAAGGATCCCTGCCTGCGGCTCCCACTCCGCAGGCAGTCGGAGATCAGGTGCAGTCATGGGATCAATGGATGGCGGCTGGATGCCGGTTGTTTCCCGCGGGCGTATTCAGCACGCTGTGGATGACGTGATTGCGCTCGAAATACACGATATAGCCGGGATACTCCCAGCGATGGATGATCGGTCGCTTGGTCGTATCACCGCCTCGGGCAGCCAACTTGCGGGTCGGCTTGCCAAACCTTCGCTCCACTTGAGCCATGGTCATGCCGCGCGTGGGCAGTTGCATGCGGTGTTCCTTTTGCACGCGCTTCATGAGCAGGGTATCGGCTTGCGCGGGTCGGGCCATGGCAATCGCCGAGAGGAATGCCAGTACCAGTACGTACAGGGGGATCATTTGCTTGAACATTGGTAAGACTCCGCACGAATGCGTCATGGGGCCATGATTCTAGCTTTTGTAACAGATGTTTCGGGCCTTATCCATGGGCGGAGGCGCGTTTCATGATCGGGTCCACATGCACCCCATCAACAAAAAGGCCGCCCGGGGGCGGCCTTTGCGGAAAATCATCCGGCAATCCGGATCAGCGCTGACGCGCCTTGAAACGCGGGTTGCTCTTGCAGATCACGAACACCTTGCCGCGACGGCGCACGATCTTGCAGTCGCGGTGGCGCTGCTTGGCGGACTTGAGCGAGGAAAGAACCTTCACGGCAGACTCCTGAAAACACGCAAAACGCAAATGGTCAAGCCGATGATTTTATCGGTATCCCCATGCTTTGGCAAGTGTTTGCCTGTTCCGGCAACCTCAAGCCGGAGTGAGGTTGCCATCGAGTCCGAGCATTTCGTCGACCATCGCCAGGAAGCGCTCCAGTACCGGTATGTTGGTGTCGATGCGCGTGGCCAGAGCAAGCAACAGGACGGCCTCCGGATCATCGATTTGTCGCAGGCGAACGCCATGGAGATGGATGGCCTGCAGCGAGGCAGGAACCAGTGCCACGCCGATTCCGGCGGACACCAGCGCCAGCAAGCCCGTGACCTGCTGGGCTTCCTGCACAATATTCGGGTGAAATCCCGCCTTGGCCGTGAGTGTGACCAGCGCATTGTAAATGGTGGTGCCATATCGCCCCGGTTGTGAAACGAAAGGAGTGTCGGCCAGGTCACGCAAATCGATACGCCCACGGGAGGCCAGTGGGTGTGCCGCCGGCAGCGCCAGAAACAGGGGCTCGCGATCCAGTTCCCGGATCTGAAGGCGTTGGCGCATGCTCTCCGGGGGAAGTGCGCGCACATATCCAACATCGACCTGGTCCGCGAGCAGGGCATCGTATAGAGCCGACGTGTACATTTCGGTCAGTTCCACCTGCACCGCAGGTGCGATGCGGGCAAACTCCAGCAGGGTGCGGGGCAGAGCGGGGTGGAATGCCGCCGAAACAGGGTAGGCCAGGCGCAGACGTCCCGTGTAACCGGCAGCGGCGTTGGTTACGGCCACACGTGCGCTTTCCGCCTGAGCCAGCAGCTTGCGCGCCTCCTCCAGGAACAGTCGCCCGGGTTCGGTCAAAGCCACACGTCGCTTGGTGCGTTCCAACAAGCGAACCCCGAGATCCTCCTCCAGGGCCCGGATCTGTTGGGATAACGGTGGTTGCGAGATATGCAGCGTACGTGCCGCACTTGTGAAACTCAGGGCTTCGGCCACCGCCACGAAATAGCGCAATTGACGCAGGTTCATCACAAGAGTTATATGCAAAAAATATTAATGAAGCCGGGAAAATATATTTGAATGCACTCCAAGGCAAGCCTAAACTTGATCCATCTCGCCGCCATCCCCCCTGTGCGGCGAGTCTCCGCCTCGCTGGCGGCGCATCCAAAAGCAGCTTCGGTCCCCCCTCCTCCCCCGATTCGTAGCTGCCGCGCCAACAGCGAGGCGTTTTTTTGCCCGAAACCGGCGCGGGGCTCGTGCCCATGGCATGCTTGCGTGGTTTCCGATGATTGCGACGGGGAGCCCGGGCGCCGATGAAAGCTGTTGATGGATGGATTGTCACTGCCGCGGTGGTGGCCTTGGCTCTTGCCGGTGCGCTGGTGTACAAGGCGCACCGTCAGAACAATGGCGAGATCGTGCCAATGCCCTCGGCCACTTCTCCAGCGCCAAGTGCAGATGCCTTTCCCACCTGCAAGCAGCTTGTGCCCGGCATACCCAGGATGCGTTGCGAAATTGGCGTTGCCAGGAGCAACGGGCAGGTTCGTTGCGTCGGTGGGCGTCTTTACTTTGTTTCCCATGAAGGTTCGGGCAGCAAACGATTTCATCCTTGGCCGCCAAGCATCACCTGCTGGACCAAGAAAGCAGGTGACAGCGGAGGAAACTGACGCTGTACGCTGCATCGTGCCCCGGGTGGTCAAACACCCGGCCCACCGGCGTTATGCCCTGAAAGCATACGTCTGGTGACGCAATTCACATTATGCAACATCTGCTCTCTGCTCGAGGTCAGCGGGCATGCGGATCAGGTTGTTTTTCTTCCTCCATACAACCTGCTTGGCCTGAATCTTGATGCATTGTCAGGGACTTCAGACATCGGGTTCCGAGATGCCAAGGGGTCTTCGTGGCCTTCGTATGTCGAAAGGACATCCTGCTCCAGGAAAGGCGTAGGATTGCGGCAGATGGAGAGCCTGCAACCTTGATCACGTTTTCAGGACTTTCATGAACAGCACAGACTCTGTCAGGCGATTCGAGGCAATTTCCGGGAAGGGCGTACTGCACGCCATGGGTTGTTTCACAGTGCTGGAAACCTTGCCGGTTTCGGTGATCGTGCTCGAAACATCCGGTACGGTGACCTACGCCAATGCTCCCGCCCGTCGCCTTGCTGCCGTGATCCATGGCGATCCGGATGAGGGACTCAAACGGCTCTCCGCAGGATCACCCATGTTCCAGGGAGCCCGGGCAGAGGGTTCCGGTTTGCGCGATTGCGAAGATCGCTATGACTGCATGGCCGAGAGCGGTACCGCTTTGACCGTGGCCCGCCAGTGGCGCATCACCACCGATACAGACCATATCAGCGTGACGCTACGCCCGGCGAGCTCTGATGATGCGGCAGGAAATTCGCAGGATCGTGCGAACAAGGATCAAGCATCCAACTTCGGTCCGCACGACGTTTCGGTAAAGGAACAACAGACACTTATACATGCCGAGAAACTGGCCACGGTTGGCCAACTTGCCGCCGGCATGGCGCATGAAATCAACAACCCCATCTGTTACGTGCAGTCCAATCTAGGCACTTTGCGTGACTACATGAACAAGCTTTTCGGCGTACTCGAACTCAGCGATCAGCTGATTCGCGATCACGAACTGTCCGATGCGGATCGTCTGGACGCTCTGGAAATGCGCAAGCAGTCGATGGGCTACCAGATGATTGCGGAGGATCTTCCGGCATTGCTGGAGGAGTCGCGCGAGGGGGTGGAACGGATCCGTCAGATCGTGCAGAACCTGCGCGACTTCTCGCGCCTGGATCCTACCGAGTCGTTCCGCCTGTTCGATGTCCATCGTGCGATAGAAACGACACTCGGAATCGTGCGCAGTCTGGGCGGGAATCGCGTCCGATTCGTGACCTATTTTGACGCGGTGCCGTTGATTGAATGCAATCCGACCGAACTCAACCAGGTGTTCATGAATATCCTCGTGAACGCCACCCAGGCTATCGAAACCGATGGCGTGATCGAGATCCAGACCGAGGCGACCAAGGATGCCATTCGCATCCGGATTACCGACAACGGCTGTGGCATGGCTCCGGACACTCTTGCGCGAATCTTTGAACCCTTCTACACGACCAAGGAAGTGGGAAAGGGTACCGGACTGGGGCTTTCGATCAGTTACGGAATCATCAAGAAGCACAATGGCGAGATCACGGTTGAATCGAAGGTCGGGCAGGGCACCACGTTCATCATCAACCTGCCCGTGCGCCAGTCGCACATCGAGATTTCAGCAACAAGCTGAATGGAGAACCACGCATGTATCAGGTACTCGTACTGGATGACGAACCTTCCATCCTCAAGGCCATGACCCGCGTTCTGATGCGCATTCCCGAGGG
>NZ_JAQIBU010000253.1 GCF_027858935.1 Oleiagrimonas sp.
ATCCACGGGCCTTCGGGTTACGGCTATGATGAAGACTGATTCACCACAGATGAGGGTGACGCCTTTCCGGGCGCATCGATTCGTGTCCACTTCCGTCAACAAGGCAGGTGACGAAACCACATCCTGGGCTCCCCAGATGGAGGCAATCGCCACCCACCGTGATCGGGACTGCTTCATGCAGATCTACGATCATTTTTCACCGCGTCTGCAGCGCTATCTCATGGGCCTTGGGGTACGCCCCGGTCTGGCCGAGGAGCTGGTGCAGGAGGCGCTGCTGCGTTTGTGGCGCAAGGCTGCCCAGTTCAATCCGGAGCGCGCCAGCCTGTCGACCTGGCTTTTCCGCATCGCACGCAACCTGTACATCGACCACGTTCGGCGCGAGCCGGACTGGCAACCGATCCAGGATGGATTGGAACAACTGGAACGGGAGCGTCCCAAAGCCCAACGTTCGGAAACCGAAGCCTTCGCCGAACACGAAGAACTCAAGAAGGCCATTCTTGAACTGCCCGCCATGCAGGCGCGATTGATCCGCATGTCCTATTTCGAAGCCAAGAGCCACCGTGAAATCTCCGAAGAACTCAGCATGCCGCTGGGTTCGGTCAAGTCCCGCCTGCGCAAGGCCTTTGGCACCTTGAGCCTGAATGTCCGGAGGGAGTCATGAGCCCGGTCCATCATCTCGACGAAGCCACCCTGATCAGCTACTCGGCGGGTGCACTGTCCATGCCCCTCATGATCGTGGCCGCCACGCACATGGCCACGTGCAAGGTTTGCCGCGATCGCCTGTCGGTGGCCGACCGGGTGGGTGGGGCGCTGATTCAGCGTCAGGAGTCCGCGAGCGTCGATCCCGTGGCTCGCGCAGCCATGCTTGCGCGGCTTGAGGACGAGGCGGAAACCGAGACGGCTCCCGAGCCGGATGCGCTCGACCTGCTTGGCCCGCGCCGGCACGACCCCGACCGGTTGCCCGAATTCCTGCATCGTTATTTCGGCAGCAGTTACAGCGGTCTGCGCTGGCGGACCCTGGTGCCGGGTGTTCGCCGCGTGCGTGCACGGGCAGTTGAAGGTGGTGATCTGATGCTGTTGAGCATCGCGCCGGGCAAGAGCTTGCCGGTCCACAGCCATCAGGGCAGTGAGCTGACACTCATCCTGAAGGGCGCCTATGACGATGACCTGGGTCACTTCGGGCCCGGCGATGTCGCCGATCTGGACGGTGAAGTCGAGCATCAGCCGGTGACTGCCAGGGGCGAGCCCTGCATCTGCCTGGCAGCACTGGACGCGCCACTGCGTTTTCCGGGTCGAGTGGCGCGGATGCTGCAGCCGATCTTCGGATTCTGAGCCTTCGGGCCGTCTGAATTTGCAGCCGGCCCCTTCAGTCGGCCAGCACGGCCCGCACGTCCGCTTCATCGACGCCTGAAATCATTTCGGCGCGGCCGATACCGCGCCACAGGATCAGGCGCAGTCGTCCTCCCAGGTTCTTCTTGTCCAGACGCATGTGCCTGAGCAGTTCGTCCGGGTCCAGTCCAGCCGGTGGTGTGACCGGAAGTCCCAGGCGTTTCAGCAGTAGCGCGAGGCGTTCGCCATCCCCGGCCTTGGCCATGTCCAGGCGGGTGGAGAGCTTGGCGGCCTGGCACATGCCGATGGCCACGGCCTCGCCATGCAGCAGGGTGCCGTAGCCACAGGTGCTTTCCAGCGCATGGCCAAAGGTGTGGCCCAGATTCAGCAGCGCGCGTTCGCCACGTTCGGTCTCGTCACGGGCGACGATGGCAGCCTTGTGCGCACAACAGCGCGCAATGGCCTCGGCGACCACATCGTCCGCGCGGCCATCCAGGGCCTCGGCGTGATCCTCGAGCCAGGCCAGGAAATCGGCATCGCCCAGTGCCCCATACTTCACCACCTCGGCCAGTCCGGCGCGGTATTCGCGCACGGGCAGGGTGGCCAGGGTGTCGGTGTCGGCGACCACCATGCGCGGTTGATGAAAGGCGCCGACCAGATTCTTGCCCGCGGGCAGGTTGACCCCGGTCTTGCCGCCCACCGAGGAATCAACCATGGCCAGCAGCGTGGTTGGCATCTGCACGAAATCAATGCCGCGCATCCAGCAGGCCGAAGCGAAACCGGCCAGGTCGCCAATCACGCCGCCGCCCAGGGCAACAATGCAGGCATCGCGCGAGGCGGCCAGTTCGGCCAGGGTGTCAAACACCCGGGCGACATGCTCCATATTCTTGTACTGCTCGCCATCGGGCAGTGCCAGCCGTTCCCATGACAAGCCCTCCAGTCCTGCGGCAACGCGTTCCAGATACAGCGGTGCCACGGTGGTGTTGCTGACCACGAGAACCTGGCGTCCGCTGATGGCCGGGCGCCAGCGTGCGGTATCGCCGAGAAGGCCAGGGCCGATGTGGATGCTGTAGCTGCGCGGGCCGAGCCCTACGTCCAGGGTATGGATTGCGGTCATGGTGGGGTTGTCGTGGTCAGGCGCTGCCATTGTGCTTCGATGCGGCGTACACAGCGTGCAAAGGCTCGACTGGTGCGTTCATTGTGTCCGGGGATGTCCAGTTCGGCGATTTCCTGGTAGAGCGGGTTGCGTTGGGCCGCCATCGCGGTCAGGCGCGCATTGCGGTCCACGCCCACCAGCAGCGGGCGGGCGCGGTCCCGTTGCAGTCGCTGCAATTGCTGGTCGACGCTTGCCTGCATCCAGACGACGAATCCGGTCTGGTGCAGCAGTCGCCTGCTTTTCGGGTCAAGAATGGCGCCCGCGCCGGTGGCAAGCAATACCCCTTCGCGCTCGCTACACTGAGCCAGCATGGACGCCTCGCGTTGCCGGAAGCCGGCTTCTCCCTCGATCTCGAAAATGGTGGAGACGTCGACCCCGGTGTGCTCCTCAATCTCGCGGTCCAGGTCCAGGAATATCAGGCCGTAGTGTTCGGCCAGGCGACGTCCGATGGACGTCTTTCCGGCTCCGGACGGGCCTATCAGGAACAGGTTCGAAGAAGGGTTCATGCGACGATGCTAGCAGCCTCGGAAAATCAAAATGCCAACGGCATGCCGCGTGTACTTGTGGCTGGCTGCGGAGATGTCGGCCAGCGCGTGGCCCGACGCATGCATGCGCTCGGCTCGCGGGTCCACGGTCTGCGCCGCTCGGCGCGTCCGTTGCCGGAGGGCGTCATCGCCTTGCGTGCAAACCTGTCCGATCCGGCCAGTCTGTTGATGCTGCCGCCGGGCATCGACCAACTGGTCTATCTTCCGACCCCGGACACGCGCACACCGGAGGCTTATCGTCGGGTATTCCTCGATGGACTGCGCAACCTGCTTGCGGTACTGGACACGTCGCGCCTGCAGCGCATTGTGTTCGTCTCCTCCAGCGCCGTATATGGCGACCACGCAGGTAACTGGGTCGACGAGGACACGCCACCGATGCCGATGGGCTTCAACGGCAGCTTGCTGCTGGAGGCCGAACAATGGCTGGCTTCCAGCGGTCTGCCGGCCACGGTGCTGCGGTTGGCAGGCCTGTATGGTCCCGGAAGGGAGAGCCTGTATGCACGCATCCGCGATGGCCGTGCCAGGGCGCCGCTGCGACCCACGTTCTGGGCCAACCGCATTCACGCCGAGGATGCGGCTGCCGCCATCGTCCACCTGCTGGGCCTGCCCGATCCTGCGCCGCTGTACCTGGGCGTGGACAACACGCCGCTTCCATTGGCTGAACTGTACGATTTCCTGGCCGCTTGCCTGGGTGCGCCGGCCGTGCCTGAAGGTGATGCGCCGCATGGCATCGGCAACAAGCGGTTGTCCAACGCGCGTTTGCGGGACAGCGGGTTTGCGCCACTCTGGCCGGACGCGCGCGATGGCTACGCCGCCTTGCTTGCGCGCCGCCAAGGCTGACGCTTCGGCGGCCCTCGGCTGCAACCGGGACACCCCGCGTGACACCCAGTGCAAGGCTGTGTGGGATCCTTGTCAGCCGCGCGGCGGGGCGCCTTGGCGCTCGCGCAGGCCAAACCACTCCACCCGGCGCGCTGCATCCAGCCTGACACACAGGTCCGCGCATGCGGGCAGCGTGTCCGCAGCATGACGGCTAAGACGCTCGAAATGCTGCATGAAGCGGGCCAGCTGCTGCGCATTCATGGCTTGCGGTGCATGTCGCCTGCGCAGGTCATGTTCGGCCTGCTCGCGCCAACGGCATGTCTGGGGCCAGTCCGGTGCCGCAAGCGCCACCAGCGCATCCAGCTGCGTCCACAGCGGCTGCATTGCCTGCAGGCATGCGTTGACGTAGCGCCGCCATGCACCGTCCGGGTCCTCGTTGCGCTCCAGCGCATTGACGGGCTCGACCAGTGCCGCAGGTGCTTGCGGGAGCAGGCCCACGAACCAACCCTCCAGCACCAGCAGGCGGGGCGGGTTCGTGACGCGTGGCCAGCGCGAGGGCGGGCGGCGTGTGTCATGGCCCTTGTCGAAGCGCGGCAAGGCGACCGGGTGCGCTGGCGTGGCGACGGTCAGTCCATCGAGCACCCGTTCGAGCAAGGCCAGGTCGTGGGTCCCGGGCACACCGCGCGTGCGCAGCAACGAATGCACCTCACGCGCGAGCCTGCGTCGCGCGCGGCGGCCCAGATAGAAATCATCCAGCGACAGCGTCTGTGCCGGCAGGCCCCTGCGACGCGCCACGTCTGCCAGCGACCGCGCCAGGGTGCTTTTGCCACTGCCTTGAGGTCCGGAAAGGCCGAGCACGAACATGTGCCGTGCTGGTGCGATGCGCGCCTGGAAGGCATCCAGCACGCGCCGGGCAAGATCGTTGGAGAGTGCGGCGGCGCTGCGCGATGGCATGGCAAATGGATATATGGGGTTCGACCCGGGTGGGGCCGTGCACTAGCATGCAGGTTCAGGCTGGACGTGGCACGACCAGCATAGTCTTTCCTCCATTGCGGACGCCTCGCCATGCTCAACGACACCATTCTCGAAACCTTCCGCGGCCTGCTGGACGAGGCCCGGGCCTCGCCCGACCGGGAGCCGGAAGCCATGACCCTGGCGACCGCCGCGCCGGACGGCCGCGTGCATGCCCGGATCGTGTTGCTGAAGGGCGTCGATGCCCAGGGTTTCCGGTTCTACACCAACTACGAGAGCGCCAAGGGCCGGCAGCTGGAGGCCCATCCGCAGGTGGCATTGATCTTTCACTGGAAACAGCTGCGCGAAGGGGTGCAGGTGCGCGTGGAGGGTCGCGTCGAACGCCTGTCCGCCGCCGAATCCGATGCCTACTTCGCGACCCGCAAGCGCGGCAGCCAGATCGGTGCATGGGCCTCGCACCAGTCCGAGCCGCTGCCCGATCGCGAGACATTCGAGGCACGGGTGGCCGAGTACGAAAACAGGTTCGAGGGTGTTGACGTGCCGCGTCCACCGCACTGGGGCGGCTATCTGGTGCGCGCGGACGCCATCGAGTTCTGGTACGGCGCCCGTTTCCGCCTGCACGAACGGGTGCGCTGGGAGCTTCAGGGTGATACCTGGACCCATGGCCTGCTGTATCCGTGAACGACCTGTTTCCGCAACGCATCGTGTGCATGACCGAGGAACCGACCGAGGTCCTGTACGCGCTTGGTCAGCAGCACCGCATCGTCGGCATCTCCGGATTCACCGTGCGTCCGTCCGAGGCGCGCAGGGACAAGCCCAAGGTTTCGGCATTCACCAGCGCCAAGCTGGACCGCATCCTGGCGCTCGAGCCGGATCTGGCGATCGGGTTTTCCGACCTCCAGGCTGACATCGCCCAGGCCCTGATCAAGGCCGGCGTGGAAGTGTGGATCAGCAACCACCGCAGCGTGCCCGGCATCCTCGGCTACATCCGCCGCCTGGGCGCGATGGTGGGGGCAGCGCAAGCCGCGGAAGCCTATGCCGGCAAGGCCGAAGCGCATATCGAGGCCGTGCGCGCTGCGGCAGCAAAGCTGCCGCGGCGGCCGAAAGTCTATTTCGAGGAGTGGGACGAGCCGCCGATCACCGGCATCCGCTGGGTGGCCGAGCTGGTGCGCATCGCCGGAGGGGACGACATCTTTCCCGAACTGGCGGAGAAATCCCTGGGCAGGGACCGCATCCTGGCCGATCCGCTGGAACCCGCGCGGCGGTCGCCGGACATCGTGATCGGCTCGTGGTGCGGCAAGAAGTTCCGTCCCGAAAAGGTCGCTGCGCGACCGGGCTGGCAGGACGTGCCGGCCGTGCGTGACGGCGAGCTGCACGAAGTGAAGTCGCCGATCATCCTGCAGCCGGGGCCCGCAGCGCTGTTCGATGGCCTGGACGCCCTGCACGCCATCATCAAAAGCTGGGCCGGACGCCCACTCACGGCGTAGCCCGGATAAGGCCCCGGCCGCATCCGGGGCGGGCCGCAACGCGGTCCTGAGGCTTTCGAAAAAGCCGGGCGGATGGGTTGCTCCGGGAGACAGGACCTGTCGGAGTGAGCATTCCCGTGGAATGCATCCCGGATGCGCTTGGCTTGTCCGGGCTGCGTGATGGTCCGCATCCGGGCCCGGGTTCAATCGATCACGAAGGTGTGCTTGAAGTGGATGTGTTGCGTGGCCTGCCCCGGCGCGGTCACGTCCAGGTCGAAGCGCAGGCTCCCGGTATGCCGGATGCGGAAGGTTCCCAGATAGGAGATCCCGTTGGCCTCCTTGATTTCGCGCATGTGAACCGGGATTGCCGTGCCGTTTTCGGCCAGCGCACGCGCGCTGACGTCAGCTTCGACACCGGGGGCATTGTCGCCTTCTGAAGTGGACACCATCACGTTCAAAAGACCCTGTCCGGCGCTGTGCTTGACGCCCAGAGCACTGGCGGACTGCGCCGGCAGCGCGGTGGCGGGCAGGGCGTTGTAGCGGATGGTCAGGTCGCCCTTGTGCAGCACGCCCTGGGCAAGAGCCGTGGCCGGCACAAGCAAGGCCAGTGCTGCAGTCCAGGCGAAACGGCGAAACATGGGATTCATGGCAGGAACTCCTTAAGGTCGGGGTCAGCCGGCAACGGCAAGGTGCGCTCCGAGATCAATGATCGGCTGAGCCACCAGGATGCGCAGCAGGAACAGCACCAGGATCGCCACGGCGGGAGAAAAATCGAGCCCCCCCATGGTCGGCATGCGGCGACGCAGCGGAAGCAACGGCGGTTCGACAAGCTGAGAAACAAAGCGCAGCAATGGATGTCTGGTGTCGCCGCCGACCAAACTGGACAGCGACCAGCCAAACACCAGCACGATGTAGATCAGCATCGTCATGTCCAGCAACTGGCCCAGCCCCAGGACCAGCCAGCCAACGGGTCGCGGCAGCATGCCGTGCAGGGCGAACTCCATCCCCAGCTTGACCAGTTCGAGCACCAGTGCGACCAGGGCCGCGGCCAGGTTGATCCGACCCCAGTTCGGGATGATGCGGCGGACCGGCGCCAGTACCGGGTTGCTGTAGCGATACAGAAACTGGCTGACCGGGTTCTGGAACTGCACGCGCCAGAGTTCTGCAAGAATCCGCAGCACGAACAGTGTAACGGCAGCTCCAAAGGCGAATTCCAGCAGCAGCTGGGCGGCGTTGGCGAAGTAGCTCATGGCGCGTGTTCCCGGTGCCCGTCAGTCATTGTCGGAGGCAAGTTCCGCACCACGCGTGGCGCAGGCGTCCACGGCGCGCGCAACGATCTGGCGCAGGCCGTCGGCAGCAAAACTTTCCAGCGCCGCCTGTGTGGTGCCGTTGGGCGATGTGACGCGCTTGCGCAGGGCGTCGGGCGACTCGTTGCCCTCCACCATCATGCGCCCGGCGCCCATGCAGGTCTGTGCCGCGAGTTTGCGCGCGGTTTCACGGGGCAGCCCACGCGCCACGGCGGCGTCCTCCAGAGCCTCGACCATGAGGAAATAATACGCCGGTGCGGAACCGGAGATGCCGGTCACGGTGTCGATCTGGGACTCGTCCTCGATCCAGGCGGTGAGGCCTGCGGTTTCCAGCAGATCCTCGGCCTGCTGCTTCTGCTTGTCGCTGACTTGCGCATTGGCGAACAGCCCCGTGGCGCCGGCGCCGATCAGCGAAGGCGTGTTGGGCATGCAGCGAACGATCGCCGGGGTGTCGCCAAGCCAGCGCTCGAGCTGGTCGGTGCGGATGCCGGCGGCGATGGACACCACCAGCGGCTTGTCCCGGGCAATGATTTCGGCCAGGTCGCCGCATACCCCCGGCAACACCTGGGGCTTGACCGCCAGGACCACGATTTCGGCGCCATCCACGGCCTTCATGCCTTCGGCGAAAGTGGTCACGCCAAAGTCGTGTTCGAGTGCCTGGCGCGCTTCGGGGCGGGGTTCGGCGATGGCGATGGCCGAGGCCTCGGTGCCTTTGCTGATCAGTCCGCCGACCAGACTGCGTGCCATATTGCCGCCGCCGATGAATGTGATGCGATGCATATCGCGTTGCCTCCGTTGAAGTGTGTGGGGTGTCCCAATCGCTTGCCCTGGCGCCTGAAAGTTCGCACACAGGCACCATGCGCGTGGTTATACTCAGGGACACTACGACAAACCGATGCCTCGTGCCGAATGCGCCGGCGGTCGGTACTGGTGAATGTCTTCCTGAGGGGAGTGTGCATGGATATCGCAGAACTGCTGGCCTTTTCGGTCAAAAACAAGGCCTCGGACCTGCATTTGTCCGCCGGCCTGCCTCCCATGATCCGCGTGGACGGCGACGTGCGCCGCATCAATACGCCGGCCTTCGACCACAAACAGGTCCACGCGTTGATGTACGACATCATGTCGGACAAGCAGCGTCGCGATTACGAGGAATTCCTCGAGGTCGACTTCTCCTTCGAGATTCCGGGCCTGGCGCGTTTCCGCGTCAACGCCTTCAACCAGCAACGCGGTGCGGCCTCGGTGTTTCGCACCATTCCCGCCGAGGTGCTGACGCTGGAGGACCTGGGCTGTCCTCCGGTATTCCGCGAGCTGATCGAGCAGCCGCAGGGACTGATCCTGGTGACCGGCCCGACCGGCTCGGGCAAGTCGACCACGCTGGCGGCGATGGTCGACCACATCAACAAGAACGAATACGGCCACATCCTCTCGGTCGAGGATCCGATCGAGTTTGTGCACACTTCCCAGAAATGTCTGGTCAACCAACGCGAAGTGCATCGCGACACACACGGCTTCAACGAGGCCCTGCGCTCGGCGCTGCGCGAGGATCCGGATTACATCCTGGTCGGCGAGCTGCGCGATCTGGAGACCATCCGCCTGGCCCTGACTGCGGCCGAGACCGGCCATCTGGTATTCGCCACACTGCATACCAGTTCGGCCGCCAAGACCATCGACCGCATCATCGACGTGTTCCCGTCCGGGGAGAAGCCGATGGTCCGTTCGATGCTTTCCGAGAGCCTGCGCGCGGTGATCGCCCAGTCGCTGATGAAAAAGGTCGGCGGGGGGCGTATCGCGGCGCACGAGATCATGGTTGGCATCCCGGCTATCCGCAACCTGATCCGCGAGGACAAGGTGGCGCAGATGTATTCCTCGATCCAGACCGGCCAGCAGCATGGCATGCAGACCCTGGACCAGTGCCTGCAAGACCTGGTCAAGCGCGGCGTGGTCTCGCGCGACAACGCGCGCAGTTACGCCAAGAACAAGGACATTTTCAGGTAAGCACCTGTACCCGCGCATGCGGGCCGACAACGGCAGTACACTCGGAACCATCACAATACAGCGAGGTGCCGGACCTCGAAGCAAGGCGGAGCACGGGCAGACCCGTATCCGACCGACACCTCACCGGTCCCCGCGGGAGCCTTCATCATGGCCGATATCGATTTCACCTCCTTCCTCAAGCTGATGGTGCACAAGAAGGCCTCGGACCTGTTCATCACGGCCGGCGTGTCACCGTCGATCAAGGTCAACGGGCGCATCGTGCCGGTGACCCAGCAACCGCTCAGCGCGCAGCAGTCGCGCGACATGGTGCTCAACATCATGACGCCCTCGCAGCGCGAGGAGTTCGAGAAGACCCACGAATGCCAGTTCGCCATTTCCGCGCAGGGCGTGGGCCGATTTCGTGTCTCGTGCTTCTACCAGCGCAATTGCGTGGGCATGGTCCTGCGCCGGATCGAGTCGAAGATCCCCACCATCGATGAGCTGGACCTGCCGGCGGTCATCAAGCAACTGGCGATGACCAAGCGCGGCATCATCATTTTTGTCGGCGCCACAGGCACCGGCAAATCGACCTCGCTGGCGGCCATGATCGGCCACCGCAACCACAACTCGACCGGCCACATCATCACCATCGAGGATCCGATCGAGTACGTGCACAAGCACGATGGCTGCATCATCACCCAGCGTGAGCTGGGCATCGATACCGAGACCTGGGACAACGCGCTGAAGAACACCCTGCGCCAGGCCCCGGACGTGATCATGATCGGCGAGGTGCGTACCCGCGAGACCATGGAACACGCGATCAATTTTGCCGAAACCGGCCACCTGTGCCTGTGCACCCTGCACGCCAACAACGCCAACCAGGCCATTGACCGCATCATCCATTTCTTCCCCGAGGACCGGCGCCAGCAGCTGTTCATGGACCTGTCGCTGAACCTCAAGGGCATCGTCGCGCAGCAGCTGATCCCGACGCCGGACGGCAAGTCACGCAAGGTCGCCATGGAAGTGTTGCTGGGTACGCCGCTGGTGCAGGACTACATCCGGCAAGGCGACGTGCACAAGCTCAAGGACGTGATGAAGGAGTCCACCAATCTGGGCATGATGACCTTCGACCAGAGCCTTGTGAAGCTGTTCCACGCCGGCGAGATCAGTTACGAAGACGCCCTGCGCCATGCCGACAGTGCAAACGAGGTGCGGCTGAAAATCAAGCTGTCTCAGGGGGGCGATGCCAACAGCCTCAGCCAGGGCATGGACGGTGTCGAGCTGGTCGAGTCCGAAGAGGACCGCGTGCACCGGTTCTGAGCCGCGCCCCACAGGGGCAAGAACCTTCCTGTGCCACGCAACACACCTCCTTGATCAAGGGGATGCCGGTTGGGGTCCAGGCATCCCGGCCGGGATCAAAAGCATGCCGATGCATTTTGCACAGGCAGCTGTCTTGCAGGTAACCGCGCCGCGCAGGTGCATCTTCCTTGAAAGCCACCCTTCTCCCAAGGCCTCCTGCGCAGCAGGCAGGAGGCCTTTCGCGGAGCATCGTGCGATGGCAGCCGCTGGAGTTTTGACTCAGTGTCGCTTCACATGCACGTTCATCACCACGCCATGGTCATCCACATGGATGTCCTCATTGATGGCATCGACATGCTCGGCCTGGGCCTTCATCTGCTGCATGTTCTTCATGAAGTCGTTGGCAGCATTGCTGTCGAGATTGGTCTTCATCTTGGTGTCCATGGCCTTGCTCAGGATCGCGAGCCACTTGCGATACATGCTGCCATCCATATGGAAGTTCGAGACTGCGCCGGACACATCGGATGTGGACTTGAGGCTTTCGGCTAGACGCTGGTCCTCTCCGGAACCGAGTGCCAATGCCAGCACATGGTCATTCATCGCGACCCAGGCCGGTTGTCCGCCTGCCATCCTGGTCAGCGTGGCCGGCAGTGCCACGGGCTTGCCGTCCTTGGGAATCTGCAACGTACGCAGCGCCGGCACAGCCATTTGTGCCATGGCGATCATGCCTTCCGGGTTATCCGATGCGATCAGCACGCGGCCGGCGACCGTGGGTTTGCCCGCGTCGGGAAGATCGATGCTGTCGATGCTGATCTGCAAGCCTCGCAAGTCGTTGACCGGGGGTACGGCGGTCTTTTGCACCGCCATGCGCAGTTTCGCGAATCCCTGGTTGAGGTGGGTCAATGCCGGGCAGGTGAATGGTTTGGCGGCCACGGCATCGGCCTGGGCCATCCAGAACTGACGAAATTCCTTGACCGGAAACGCGATCGCGAGATCCAGCGGCGCCGAGAGCGAACCACCAAGACCCGGCAGCTTCACATGGATCCCGGAGAAGGTGCTGGCGATGTCGGAAGCCAGCGCGACATTGATGCGATATCCGACCTGGTCGGCCTTCATCGCGGTCATGCCGCTGCTGATCATGGGTACACGAGAGGCGATGCGGTCAAAGTCGGCCTTGCAGCTGGCCGGGATCTTTTCGGCCGCGGCCGGCGCGGATGCCAGCAGCGCCTTGAGCAAGGGGTCCTTTTCACCGGCGATCAGCGCTGGAAGGCGGGTGAAGTCGATATAGGCCAGCGAGTAGGGTTGATAACCATCGCTCTGGATCAGCTTGTCCAGTTTCCCGCTGTCCTGCAGGCTGTGTTCGGGCTTGTCCAGACCCAGCGCGGTACGCAGCAGATTCTTGCCCGCATCGATGGGTAAAACAGCCAGTACGGCCTGCTTTTTCTCCACGGCTACCACGAACTCGAGTTTCAACTGCCCGAGGCGGACATGGCGATAATCGATACCGCCCAGTCGGGTAGTTT
>NZ_JAQIBU010000289.1 GCF_027858935.1 Oleiagrimonas sp.
TTCGCTTCCTGCAAGACAATCTCCGCTGGATCGGTGGATGCTTCCTGTTGACGATGTTTTCCTCGTTCGGGCAGACCTTCTTCGTCGGGCTTTCCGGCAACGATCTGCGCGCGCGATTCGATCTCTCCGGCGGCGAATTTGGCGGTTTGTACATGGCCGCGACCTTGATGAGCGCGATCACCCTCCCCTGGCTCGGGCGCACCCTGGACCTGATGCCGGGATGGAAGGTCGCGCGCTTCACGATTCCGTCCCTGGCGGGCGCCTGCCTGCTTCTGGCCCTGGCCCCTCAGCTCGCGGTGGTTGCCGTGGCGCTGTATCTGCTACGGCTTTTCGGCCAGGGCATGATGACCGAGATTGCCTTCACGGAAACCGGGCGCTGGTTTGCCGCCAACCGCGGCCGCGCCATGTCCCTGGTCGTGCTGGGACTGCAGGCCGGCATGGCGGTGCTGCCGGTCGGCGTCGCGCTGCTGTCGCAATGGGGGGGCTGGCGGCTGCCCTGGATGGTCTCGGCAGCGATGCTCATGCTGCTGGGATTTCCCTTGATCGTGAAACTGCTCAGCGTCGAGCGCGTGGCGCATTCGACCGAGCATCACGCCGCGAACATGCGCACGGCGCGTGACTGGACCCGCGGCGAGGTGATCCGCGACCCGGTCCTGTACCTGCTGCTGGCCGGTACCCTGGCGCCACCCTTCATCGGCACCACGGTGTTTTTCCAGCAGGGCTACCTGATTACGCTGCGTGGATACGATCCGCTGGTCTTTGCGGCGGCATTTCCGGTCATGGCGGTGACCACGGTCGGGTTCGGCCTGTGGTGCGGCCATCTGGTCGATCGCTTCGGCGCCTTGCGACTGCTGCCGTTTTTCCTGATTCCCCTGGCCATCGCCTCGGCCGCGGTCGGCCTGATCACGCCCGTCTGGGGAGTTTACCTGTTCATGTTCCTGCTCGGCATCAGCAACGGGTTCACCCAGACGCTGTTGGGAGCGCTATGGCCGGAGGTCTACGGAGTGGTCAACCTGGGCGGAATCCGCGCGATCATCGTGTCTTCGATGGTGCTGTCCACGGCACTGGGGCCCGGTATCAGCGGTGCCCTCATCGATCTGGGCGTCCAGCTCCCAACGCAGATGCTGTGGATGGCCGGGTGGTGTGTGGTCGCTTCATTCGGCCTGGCCTGGGCCTCCCGCATCGTCGGCTCGCGGGAGTCCATGACGCACGCGCATCCATCCCGATAGCGCAAAGTTGGATGCCAGGAATCCTGATCCCGTTTTCCCTCTGCGCCTGCGTGCAGGCGCAGAGGGATCTGGCAGTGTCGCTTCCCCTGGAAGCACGAATGCCGTGGCCGGCGCTTCGATCTCAAGCGTTTGGCGATGCAGCGATCTTGTTCAGCCGGTCAAGACTCGCCTCGGGCAGTTCAAGGGACGCCGCGGCCAGATTTTCTCGCAGGTGCTCCTGGGATGAGGTCCCCGGAATCAGGAGAATATTGGGTGAGCGCTGCAGCAGCCATGCCAGCGCGACCTGCATGGGTGACGTCTCGAGCGAAGCCGCCACCTGGACAAGAACCGCCGATTGCAGCGGGGTGAAGCCGCCCAGCGGAAAAAACGGAACGTAAGCAATGTCCGCTGCAGCGAGTTCATCGATCAGTGCATCGTCGTTGCGCTGGACCAGATTGTACTCGTTCTGTACACACACAATATCCGTGATGGCGCGACCCTCGGCGACTTGAGTGGGGGTCACGTTGCTTAGCCCGATCTGCCGTACCAGGCCCTGTTGCTGCAGTTCGGCCAGCACGGTGAGCGGCGCTTCCAGCGAACCTTCGGCGGGGCCATGCTTGCTGAACATCAGCCGCAGATTGACCACGTCAAGTGTATCCAGGCCCAGATGGCGCAGGTTGTCATGCACGGCGCCGGTCAGTTTGTGCTCGGAAAACGCCGGATTCCAGGAGCCATCCTCGCCACGCTTGGCGCCGATCTTGGTGACAATGACCAGATCGTCGTCATAAGGATGCAGCGCCTCGTGAATGATCTGATTGGTGACGTAGGGGCCGTAGAAGTCGCTGGTATCGATGTGATTGACCCCACTGGCGAGCGCCTCGCGCAAGACCGCCCGCGCAGCCTCGCGATCGGCGGGCGGGCCGAACACGCCCTTGCCGGCAAGCTGCATGGCACCGTAGCCGAGGCGATTGACGGTTTGGTTGCCCATCCGATAGGTGCCGGCTTGAGAAATATCAGTCATTGGATCTCCATGTATCGATGTACGGCCCGGTTGAAGTTTGTCGTCTAGTGACTTCAGACCTCAGCGGCTCCATTGGATGAATATGCTAAAGACGATCGCGTAAAAGGACCGACCCGGTGCGACCCTCGGTAAGCAGAAAATGAATCCCTGCATTACCCGATTGTAGAGGCAATACAACACCTGCCCATGGATGATCCAGCCCCAACTTATTCCAGTTGGGCATCGTTTTCCCCGCACGCGCGTTGTCCAGCGACGTGCCGGGGCTTTCCGACGGGCAGGCCATGGATTGACCCACCCGGTGATGCCAGCATCATCGTGCTGTCTCTGGCCGCAATGGACGGGCTTGCCATACCGATCCCATGGCTCGATCCCGTTTCTGACTCCAGCCAGACAGGCAATGGCGTGGTTCAACGCAGCACTTGACCTGAATCATTCGCTGCGGAACGTTGTCGCGCCATACTTTCCACTGCAGAACCGCTGCAGGGAGGATCTTTCCATGCGACACCTTTGGATACTCATCCTTTTGGCCAGCCTGCTGGCCATTGCAGTGACGCTGTCGTACTCCTCATCCGGCGGCGGGCGCATGACTTTCAGCGGAGCCATCCAGACGCCGACCTGCACGCTGCCTGCAACATGGTCCCCGGAAAAGACGGTTCCGCCCTCAAAGCGCAGGTATCACGGATGCAAGATCAGCGCGAATACCCTGCAAAAAGCCCAGTACGTGGACATCCATAGCATCCGGTTGACTGACCTTGAAAGCATGGATTTGCTGCACGACTTCAGCAGGCTTGACCGTGCACACTCCTACGGCCGGGAGCGACCGATCATGCTGGTGTACACCTACCAGTAGCCCCACTGTTTGTACATCCGTGTCCATCGGCAGGCAGCGTTGCTCTGGCAGGATTGCAGCGAAACGCAAGAGGTCAGGTCGATCCCCTGCACATGCCGCAAGGGGATCCGGGACCATGCATGCGCGTGGCTCTGGAAAACAGCACCGGGTCCCCGACAATGACCTGTGACACGGGTCAGCCGGCCCTGTCATCGCTTATGGTGGTCTTCTGCCGTGCTCCATCATCAGGGCACGTTCTGCGATCAAGCACCTGGAGTCACCATGCGACGATCATTTCTCACTGCACTTGCCTGCGTTGTGATGGCGCCCGCATTGACCATCATGGCCCCGACCACCACATCGGCTGCCGACAGTACAGGGCCTGTCAAGAACCCCAACCATCCCCTGCTCCTGCTGCGCTATCCGACCATGTCCAGAACCCGTATCGCCTTCGAATACGGCGGCGAAATCTGGGAGATGCCTCGCGCCGGCGGTCAGGCCCACGTGCTGGCCAGCGGCATGGACATGCTGACCAAGCCGATCTTCTCGCCGAGCGGCAAGATGATCGTGTTCACCGGTACCTACGACAACAACACTGACGTTTATGTGGTTCCTGCAGACGGTGGCCAACCCAGGCGCCTGACCTATCACCCCGGCCCGGACGTCGCGGTGG
>NZ_JAQIBU010000297.1 GCF_027858935.1 Oleiagrimonas sp.
AAGGGCTCGCCGGCTGCGGTGGGATGCAGGCCATCCGCCTGCATCAGCCTGGGTTTCAGGGCTACACCCTTGAGCAGGAATGGCACCAATGCGGTGTGATATTCCGCGGCGAGATCCACGTACACCTTGCGCAACGCTTCGCGATAGCGTGGGCCGTAGTTGACCGGCAATTCGATACCCAGCAGCAGCACCTTCGCACCGTCCTTGCGGCTGGCGCGAATCATCGCCTGCAGATTGTCCCGCATCCGATCAATGGACAATCCACGTAAACCATCATTGGCGCCCAGTTCCAGGATCACGATACGCGGCTGGTATTTTTGCAGCAGTCCCGGCAGGCGGTTGCGGCCGCTGAGGCTGGTCTCACCACTGATGCTGGCATTGATTACCTGCCATGCCGGCCGCATCTTCCCAAGACGCTGGCCGAGCAGATGGACCCAGCCCTTGTCGATGGCGATGTTGTGGGCCGCCGACAGGGAGTCGCCCAGCACCAGCACCACGCGTCGCCCGCCGGCGGCCTGCGCAGGAACCGCCAGTAGCAGCACCAGCACGATCACGATTTTCAGCAGCACAGGAAACGGACGCATGAATGCTCCAGACACGGTGGCCCTAGACGCGGTCGATGTTAGCAAGCATGTGACCGGTCCGGCCGGTCGCATCGACATCCTGGACAGCGTAACCCTGCGCGTTGCGTACGGCGAGAGCCTGGCCATCGTGGGAGCTTCGGGTTCGGGCAAGACCACCCTGCTGGGGCTTCTGGCGGGGCTGGACACGCCCAGCAGTGGACGCATCCACATGGATGGCCACCCCCTGCACGACGGTGACGAAGAGACACGCGCGGCCCTGCGCCGGCAACTGGTCGGTTTCGTGTTCCAGTCCTTCCACCTGATGCCTGCGTTGTCCGCCGAGGAAAACGTCATGCTGCCGCTCGAACTTGATGGTGCCACCGAAGCACGATCGCGTGCCCGCGAGGCCCTGGACGCGGTCGGCCTGACCCCGCGCCGCGGTCATTTCCCGCACCAGCTTTCCGGCGGCGAACAGCAGCGCGTGGCCCTGGCGCGGGCCTTCGTCAACCAGCCGCGCATCCTGTTTGCCGACGAGCCGACGGGCAATCTCGACCGGCACACGGGAAGCGACGTTTGCGACCTGCTGTTCCAGCTCAACCACGCCCACGCCACCACCCTGGTCATGGTCACCCACGATGTCAGTCTGGCCGAGCGCTGCATGCATGTGGCCGAACTGGATGAAGGCCGGCTGCGGGAACCGGCATGAACCTGATCCGCCTGTCCCTGCGCACCCTGCGCCGCGAATGGCGCCTGCCGGAACTTCGCACGCTGGGCGCGGCGCTGGTGCTGGCGGTGGCCGCGCTGGGTGTGGTGGCCACCCTTTCCGCACGCGTCGAGCAGGGGGTCACTGCAAGCGCCGCCGAACTGATCGGCGGTGATCTCGGTGTCAGCGCCTCGTCTCCGCTGCCCAGGGAATTCGCAAACCATGCCCGCGCGCAGGGACTCGCAGTCAGTCGCATCGCGACATTTCCAAGCATGGCATTCGCTTCATCCAGCAACCAGCTGGTAGACGTTACCGCCGCGGATCGCGCTTACCCGCTACGCGGAAAGCTGACCATCCGGAAGGCTGAGGGCAGCCCCGTCATCGACGCGCACGGACCAGCCCGCGGCACGGTCTACCTGGACCACCGCGCCCTGAACGACCTCGGCCTGACCCCGGGACAGAGCGTGCAACTGGGCGGCATCACGCTGCGCATTGCCGGGCAGATGGTCTCGCAACCGGACGGTGGCCAACTGGTCGCCATGGCACCGGTCGCGGTGATGAACCTCGCCGATGCCCAGGCTGCTGGTCTTCTGGGAACCGGTAGCCGAGCCGGCCACAAGCTGCTGGTGGCCGGGGCGCCCCCTGCAACCAAGGCCTTCGCCAGCTGGGTAAAACCGAAACTGGCCCCTGGCCAGCATCTGCTGACACCGCAAAGCTCCCAGCAGCGGATGCGAGAATCCTTCGACCGTGCAGGCGCCTTCCTGCGCCTGACCGCCTTGTTGGCCGCGTTGCTGGCCGGGGTGGCCATCGCGCTTGCGGCGCAACGCTATGCCCGTCGCAAGACCGACGAGGTCGCCCTGTTGCGCGCCCTGGGCACCCCGCGACGCCGGGTGCTGGGCCTGCTCACCGGCACCCTCGTGGGGCTGGCCGTACCTGCCCTGCTGATCGGCATGGGGCTGGCGCTTGGCCTTTCGCAACTGGCGTGGCAGCTGGCCGGAAACCTGCTGACCAGCGCTCCGACCACCCTGCCCTGGCTGCCGACGCTGGCAGCCGCGGCGGTCGGCCTTGCCGTGTTGGCCGGCTTTGCCCTGCCGCCACTGGCACATCTGGCAGAGGTTCCTCCGGTTGCGGTTTTCCAGCGCAGCCAGCAACGGCGAGTGCACCGCATCGACCTGCTCTACCTGCTGCCGGTGCTGGTCGCGACGGGCCTGATCTGGATGCAAAGCGGTTCCAACCAACTCGGCCCGATCCTCGCCGCGAGCCTGGCTGGAGTGGTGGTCGTGGCCCTGTTGCTTTCGGCTATCATGCTGTGGCTGGCGCGCCGCCTCGCGCCCAACGCGCATCCCGGACTGCGCCTGGGTCTGGCGGCACTGTCCCGCCGCCGCGGCCTGAGCCTGGTCCAGGCCACCGCCCTGTCGCTGGGGCTGACCGCCCTGTTGCTGCTGGGCGTGGTCGCACCGTCTTTGCTGCAGAGCTGGCGCAACGAGCTGCCTGCCGACACCCCCAACTGGTTTGTGCTGAATCTGCAGGACAATCAGCGTGCGGACTTCATCAAAACCCTGCATTCGCTGGGCGCGGACCGCCTGAACATGCTGCCGCTGGCTGTCGGCAAGCTGGTCTCCATCAACGGCACCCCAGTGGACAAGATGCATCTGGAAAAGGGTGACGCCAAACACTGGGCAAACCGGCAACTGCGCCTGTCGTGGTCGGCCAGGCTTCCCTCCTCCAACAAGATCGTGGCCGGTACCTGGCAAGGCGCCGACCCGTCCCGACCCATGGTGTCGATCGACGAACGCTGGCGCGATATGTTTGGCCTGAAGCCAGGCGACCACATGACTTTCCAGGTCGGCGAGGCCACGCTGGATACCGAGGTGTCGAGCGTGCGCAAGGTGGACTGGAGTTCGTTCCAGGTCAACTTTTTCCTGCTGCTCGACGCGGCTCACGCCGGAGCCTTGCCGCATACCTGGATTGCCAGCTTCCACCTGCCTCGCGGCCAGTCGCAGGCGCTTTCCGGCGTGGTCCGCAAGGACCCCAATCTCAGTCTGATCGACGTCAACGCCCTGCTCAACCGTGTGCGCAGCATCATCCAACGGGTGACGCTGGCCGTGCGCTGGGTTCTCGGCTTCAGCCTGCTGGCTGGCATCCTGGTGCTGGTCGCTGCGCTGGCTTCCAGTGCCCGCGAGCGCGAGCACGAGGCGGCCCTGTTGCGCACCCTCGGCGCGCACCGCAGCCAGTTGCGCACGGCCGCGGCCTGCGAGTTCGCAATGCTGGGCCTGATTGCCGGCGCAACCGCAGCCCTGGGCGCCGCTGGTGCGGGGACCTGGCTGGCGCGGAGGGTCTTTCACATCGAGCACTTTGTGCCTCCGTTGCTGCCGTTGTTGGCCACGGCAGCGGGCGCTGCGGTGATCGTGATGCTGATCGGGCTGGCCGGGACCCGGCGAGTCATCCGCAGCTCTCCGCTGCTACTGCTCAGACGCGGATGATCGAGTTGCCGGTTCAAGCAACCTGAACGGCAGGGTCTGGATGGCGCAGTCCGTGTCACGAACTAGGTCAACCGAAACCATCTGCCGCGCGTTTTCATGGTCTGTCTCCCACGCTAAGGACACCCACGCCATGAAACGCAAATTCCTGTTGACCGCCATTGCCGCCACCCTGATCGCCGGTTCTGGAAGCTTCGTGTTCGCCCAGGATGCGTCCAAGCCCGCGCCGCCGTCCCCATCGGCTGCACAGCAGGGCATGCACGGCCATCCTGACTGGAACAAAATGCACGGCATGCACGGCATGGACCACGGCAGGGGCATGCATGGTCATCGCCACGGCGGATCCGCTGCCGCGGTCATCGCCGACCTGCACCAGATCTCGCGCCTGTACGTGATGCAAGGCAAGGCCCGGGAGCTGCCGGGCTTCTACAAGGGCGTGCTGGCCAGGACCCAGGACCCGATGGTGCGCAACTACATCTATCACAGCCTGGCGCGCGCGCAGATGATGCCCAAGAATCCCGATGCCGCGATCGCCACGCTGCGCACCAGCCTGGACGAGAACCTGACGCGCCTGAACGCGGAAAAGCCGCACAAGCGCTGAACCCGGACGACGACTGCACGAGGACCACGGCGGATACCGCGCCGTGGTCGCCGATGGCGGCTAGCCTTGTTCCAGCCGCTCTTCGGCCTTGACCTGTTGCCACAGCTCTTCCTGGGCCTTGAGGTCGCGTTCTTCCATGGCCGTGCCTGATGCGGCGGCCAGGGCTTCCATGCGCCGGAAGCGGCGCTCGAACTTGGCGTTGGCGTGGCGCATCGCGCGCGAGAAGTCGACCCTGGCATGCCGGGTCAGGTTGACCAGCACGAACAGCATGTCGCCGATCTCGTCCTCCAGCCGCGCGGCTTCGGCACCGGCGCCGAACTCGGCGCGCACTTCACCCAGTTCCTCGTCCAGCTTGTCCAGCACGGGACCGGGATCGGGCCAGTCGAAACCGACCGCGGCGGCACGTTTCTGCAGCTTCACCGCGCGTTTCCACTCGGGCAGGCCGCGCGCGATTCCGGCCAGCGCACTGGTATCCACCTCTCCCTTGTCCTTGCGCTCGACGGCCTTGAGCGCCTCCCAGGCCCGTGTCTGCTCCTCGGCGTCGGCATAGCTGGCGTCGGCGAACACGTGCGGGTGACGGCGCACCATCTTGTCGCTGATTGCGGTCACCACGTCCGCGAAGGCAAAGTGGCCGGCCTCCTCGGCCATGCGGGCGTGGAACACCACCTGCAGCAGCAGATCGCCCAGCTCGTCACGCAGATCGTCCATGTCACGACGGTCGATGGCATCGACCACCTCGTAGGCTTCCTCGACGGTGTAGCCGGCGATGGAATCGAAGTCCTGCTGTACGTCCCACGGGCAGCCGTGCTCGGGATCGCGCAATCGCGCCATGATGGCCAGCAAGTCGTCGATGGTGCGGGGTTCAGCCATGGCACGGGGTTCCTTTTCGCAGCAGCCAACCGCTCCGACTATGCGCCGGAGGATGGGACCAGACGTTCGGGCCAATCCACCGATCGGTCGCCCACGGCGATGAACTCGGGATTGAGCAACGAAGCCTTGGTGTTGTAGCGCAACGGCGTGCCATCGAACATGCATACCGAACCGCCGGCGGCCTCCAGCACGCACTGTGCGGCAGCCGTGTCCCACTCGGAGGTCGGCCCGGCGCGCAGATACAGGTCGGCGTCACCACGGGCAATCAGGCAAAACTTCAGTGACGAGCCTCGCGGCACCAGCTCGAATGGACCGATGCGGCTGAGCAACTCCTTCTGACGGTCGTTGGCGTGCGAACGGCTACCGGCCACGACCAGCGGCGTGGCCGCCGACCGGACCTCGATGGGCACGGCAGCATCATCCGGGGTGGCCTGGCGAAATGCGTCCTCGCCGAGGCGCGCGTAATACAGATCGCCGGTGACCGGAGCCTGTACCACACCCATCACCGGGCGATGGTTCTCGATCAACGCGATGTTGACCGTGAACTCGCCATTGCGCTTGACGAACTCGCGAGTGCCGTCGAGCGGGTCAACCAGCCAGTAGCGTGACCACGCCCTGCGGGTATCCCAGGAGATATCGGAAGACTCCTCCGAGAGCACCGGAATGTCCGGCGTATGTTCGCGAAGGCCCGCGACAATGCAGCGGTGGGCGGCCATGTCCGCCGCCGTCAAAGGCGAGTTGTCGGCCTTGTGCTCGACATTGAAGTCGTGCTGGTAGACCTCAAGGATGGCGTCGCCTGCGCGGCGCGCCAGCTCGATGATCGGGGCAATATCCAGGTCCGTGCTCAAGTCGATTTCCTTTACTGTGCGTCGGTACAAGTCTCGATGGATGTCGACACCGTGGGCGCCACGCGCTGATGCACGCGCAGGGTGCGCCCCGGCCGGGTCTTCATTTCGGTCGGACGCGGGTCGCCCGCATCCGCAGCGCAGAAGACCAGGCGATCATCCTGCAGCGTGTAGATTGCAGCCAGGGTCTTGCCCGCGTCCGCGCCGACGCTATCGGTCCAGTCGATGGCCTTGGGCATCCGGGTCGGATCGAGGGTGAAGGTGCCCTCGAGCACGACACGGCCATCGGCACCGGTGACCACGAAGCGATCGCCGATGAACTGGGTTTGCAACCCGCTGCCGTAGTCCTCCCCAGGCTCGGCCACGCCATCGGCCTCGTGATAGGTCTGTCGCCAGCGGCCCTGCAGCCGACGCACGTCCCGTGCGACCGCATCGGCCTGTCGCGCATCTGTCGTGACGTGCATGCGGCCTCCTTCAGGGCCGGTAGCGGCCAGCGAGATATTCGCGGGCCATGAAAAGGGCCGCGATCGAGCGCCCTTCGGTGACATCCTCGCGGGCCATCAGCGTGTGCAGCTCGGAAAGCTTCCACGGCACCACTTCCAGCGCCTCGGGCTCGTCGCCTTCGAGTCTTTCCGGGTACAGATCCTGCGCCAGCACCACGCTGGTCACGTGGGTCATGTAGGCCGGAGACAGCGACAGTTCGCCGATCCGGATCAGCGAATGCGCGCCGTAACCAGCCTCTTCCTTGAGTTCGCGGTCGGCGCCCTGTTCGACGCTTTCGTCCTGATCCAGCCGTCCCTTGGGCAAGCCCAGCTCGTAATGGTCCAGTCCGACGCCGTACTCGCGCACCATGAGCACGGTGTCATCGTCGCGCATGGGCACGATGATCACGGCACCCAGACCCGAGTTGAGCAAGCGCTCGTGGGTCCGGCGCTCACCGTTGGAAAACTCCAGATCCACTTCCTCGGTGTGCAGGAAACGGCTGTGCCGGGTTTTTCGGATGGCGTGAATGACCGGATACTTTCGACTCATCCAGTTATTGTACTTCGATGCGCAACTCAGGTCCGGCGCAGGCGCTCGAGCACGGTAGCGTGCAAGGCCGGCACCGAGGCCAGCACGCTGCGCGTGTCCAGACCGGGCTCACCGCCGTCCAGGTCGCTGAACACGCCGCCGGCCTCGCGCACGATCACCACCAGCGCGCCGATGTCGAGAATGTTGACGTCCGATTCGATCACCACGTCCAGGCCTCCGCGTGCAAGCAGGTGGTAGTGGCAGAAATCCCCGTAACCGCGGATACGGTTGCTGTCGCGGATCAGCTGGCCCAGCGCCTGCCAGCGGGCGTCGCCGCTGAGCGTGGCGATGTTGCCGGTCGAGATCGACGCCTGCGCCAGCGCATCGGTGGTGGCGACCTGCACGGGGGTGCCATCCAGAAACGCGCCGCCGCCGACCGTCGCCCACATCGTTTCACCGAAGATCGGCGCTGAGGACACCCCGAGCACCAGTCGCCCCTTGTGCATCAGGGCGATCTGCGTGGACACGAACGGCGTGTGACGCACGAAACTCTTGGTGCCATCCAGCGGATCGACCAGCCACAGGAAATCGCCCTCGCCCTGGCGGCCAAATTCCTCGCCGTAGAACGCATGATCGGGAAAGTGCCTGCCGATGATGCCGCGAATGGCCTGTTCGGCCTCGCGATCGGCCACCGTGACCGGGGTGGCATCGGACTTCAGCTCGACCGCCACGCCGCGATCCCAATAGTGGCGAATCACATCGCCCGCTGCGCGCGCGGCCTCGCGTGCGACATCCAGGGCTGTGTCCAGTGAAATCTCGTTGTTCAAGGCGCATCTCCCATGACCACCCCGCCATGCTGGCGCAGAAGGATCGAACCTTGTGCATCGGGCCTTCCCAGGTGCTCGAGCACCTGCTCGAGTCGCACGTCGTGCGACCTCGGCGACAACTTCGCACGCAGGCGCCAGCCCAGCACGGTGGCTTGGGCCGTCCCCGTGACGGCCAGCGGACCACCCGCATCGGAGAATACCGCTTCCAGTGCGGTCCCGGCCTTCTCCTGCAGGGTGGCATGCAAGGTACCCAGCGGAACCGGACCAAGGCGATCAGCCAGCGTCGCCGCGCGCCAGTCGATGCGCCCCTGCAGCTGTTGCGGCCAATGCCCGCGCAAGCGCATCTGCGGGATGCGCAGGTGCAATTCGCCGCCGGGCTTGAGGCCGGGCCTGCCGACCGAAACCGGGACTTGGTCGAGATGCACGATGGCGTCCATAGCCACGCGTACCGGACGATCCGAACCATCACGCTGCACCTGCGCGCTGCCGGTCAGCAAAGGACCATCCACATGAAGGTGCAGACGGTCCTTACCCAGAAGCGCGGAACGCGATAGCGTCCAGTCCAGCCGGCCCAGCGGAATGCCGGCGTATTCGACCGCCGACGCGTGGCCGTTCCAGATGCTGCCGTGCAGCGCACCCACCTGCAATTGCGGATAATCGCCACGCGCCATCCGCCAGGCCCAGCCCGCCGGGAACCAGACCGCCAGCGCCAGCATGACCAACAGGGCGACCAGCAATACCCACGGCCAGCGACGCCTCATGCGTGGCACCTTCTGCCACAGACCGGCACTTGAGCACAAGCGCCCGTAACGGGGATGATAGCGCGCATGAATGACACTCGACGTACCTCCAGCAATGCCGCACTCGCGGCCCGAGACCTGCGCCACGTATGGCATCCATGTAGCCAGATGCACGATCACGAGACCATTCCCATGGTACCGATAGTGCGCGGCGAAGGGGCGTGGCTTTTCGACGCCGACGGCCAGCGTTATCTGGACGGCATCAGCTCATGGTGGGTCAACCTTTTCGGCCATGCCAACCCGCGCATCGCTGCCGCGCTGGCCGATCAGGCCGGTAGGCTTGAGCATGTCATCTTTGCCGGCTTCACGCACGAGCCGGCCCTGCGCCTGGCCGAGGAACTGGTCCGCGTAACGCCCGAAGGACTGAACCGCGTGTTCTATGGCGACAACGGCTCCTCGGCGATCGAGGTCGCGCTGAAGATGAGTTTCCACTACTGGCGCAACCTGGGCCAAGGCGAAAAGACCCGTTTCATTGCCCTGACCGGCAGCTACCACGGCGAGACCCTGGGCGCGCTGTCCGTCAGCGACGTGGCGCTGTACCGCAAGACCTATGCCCCGCTGCTGCTGGAGCCGATCCTGGTGCCTTCGCCGGATACCTGGGATGCCGCACCGGGAGAAACCGCCGCTGCGGTCGCCGCACGCCGGCTGCAAGACCTGCGCAAGACACTGCAACAGCACGCCGGCGAAGTCTGCGCGGTGATCGTCGAACCACTGGTGCAGTGCGCTGGCGGCATGCGCATGTACCACCCCGATTACCTGACGGGTCTGCGCAGCCTTTGCGACGAATACAACGTGCATTTCATCGCTGACGAGATCGCGGTCGGTTTCGGCCGCACCGGCACCCTGTTCGCCTGCGAGCAGGCGGGGAGCATGGTTGGCGGAAACGAACCAGGCGAAAAGTCGGCCTCTGCCTCGCACGCTCCCGGAGTGCGCCCGGACTTCATGTGTCTTTCCAAGGGGCTGACCGCCGGGACCATGGCACTGTCCGCGGTGCTGACCACCGATGACGTGTATCAGGCGTTCTACGATGAATACGCCAGCGGCAAGGCGTTCCTGCATTCGCACAGCTACACCGGCAATCCGCTGGCCTGCCGGGTGGCACTGGAGACGCTGGCGATCTTCGCGGACGAGCCGGTGCTGGAGCGCAACCGCACGCTGGCGGCGCACCTGGCGCGGCGGCTGGAACCGCTGCGCCAACATCCGAACGTGGCCGACGTGCGCCAGACCGGCATGATCGCAGCGGTGGAACTGGTGCGCGACAAGGCCACCCGCGCACCCTTCCCGTTCGAGGAGCGGCGTGGCATGCGCGTCTACCTGCATGGCCTGACGCGCGAATGCCTGCTGCGCCCGTTGGGCAACGTGGTCTATTTCATGCCGCCCTACGTGGTCAGCGAGAGCGAGATCGATCACCTGGTCGAGGTGGCCATCGAAGGCATTGAGCGCGCCGTAGCCTGACCGCTCCCGACATGCGCCGACACCTTGTTTGAATCCCACCCGATCGAGAAATCGCGTAGCCCGGATAAGCAAAGCGCATCCGGGATCGGCATATCCTCGGTTGCCTGATCAAGCCTACAGGGCCGCCTCGCGGCCCTTCCCGGATGCGCGGAGCTTATCCGGGCTACGGCCCCTGCAGCCTGGGACGTGAGGAAGGAGTCCGCCCCCGAGCCCACGCCCGTCAACTGTTGCCGATGAGCGTACGCAGGGACTGGATGCGCGGCGCGTCCGGGCTCAATTTTTTCGCCTGCTCCAGGGCCTGCTGCGCGGCTGCGTGATTGCCAGCGTCGATACTCTGCTGGGCGCGGTCCAGCCAGGCATCGGCCAGGCGGTGGCGCATGCCGACCTGGGAGGCATCCCCCGGAACCAGCTGGGCCAATACATCGAGCATCTTGTCGGCCTTTGCCAGATCGCCATCATGCAGCGCCTGGTCGAACATCGTGGTGGCATGCGCCGCAAGACCCTGCAGCCCCTCCAGCGCATCGGTGTTGTTGCCGTCGATGGAAAGCACCTGGCTGTACAGATCATAGGCGCTCGCACCCGGCGGCATCAGAATGTCACCGGCATGCAGCGCGGCCTGGGCACGTTTGAGCAGACTGTCAACACGCGCCTGCTGCTTGGGATCGAGTTTTTTCTGCGGCAGGCTCTGATCGAGATCCTGCCGCAGATTGGCAAGGCGGGACTGGGCCGCGGCCAGATCCGAAGAATGCGGGGCCAGCAGGCCAGCCTGCTTGAGCAGAGCGTCGGCCGCATCAACGTCCTTGGCATCCATCGAGGCATTCGCGCGCAGTACCAGCGCCTGCGCCACCTGTCCCAGCCCGGCCTTGGCCTGGGCATTGCCCGGATCCAGCTTCAGCACAGCCTGCAACTGGGCCAGCGCGTTGTCCTCGCCCTGACCGGTGAAGTTGCCGTTGCGCAAGTCTTTGTTGGCTTTCGAAAGATGCTCGGTGATCGACGCCTGGGCTGTCTGCTGCGCTTGTGACAGGCTGGCACGCAGAGCCGGCAGGTCGCCGTATCCCGGGATCAGCGAGGCAATCTTGCCGATCAGGGTATCGGCCTGGTCCAGTTTTCCTGCATCCAGGGCAGTGCGCGCCTGCGCCGCCAGCGCGTCGCCGACCTTGTCCATGCCATGTCGCGCCACGGCGTTGTCCGGGTCGGTCTTGAGGGCCTGGAGGAACAGCTTGGCTGCACCCTGTTCACCGTCAAGCTGCCCCTGGGACAGGGCCTGCTGCGCCTGCATGATCAGCGCATCGGTCTGTGCCTTGGACTGCTGCGCCTGCAGCAGTCGCTTGGCCAGAGCATCGATGTCGCTGCCGCCACCCAGCAGCTCGCGGGCATCCTGCAAGGCAGCCTGTGCTTTTGCATAATCGCGGGACTTCAGCGCCTTGCGCGCACGGTCAAGCTCGGCCTGACCGACCTTCTGCAAGCCGATGTGGGCCTGCTCGTTGTCCGGTTCCAGTGCCTGCACGGCTTCGTACAGCGCGCGGGCGTTGGCGCCATGGTTGCCTTCAAGATGTCCGGCGGCATAGGCCTTGTCGGCACGTGCCAGAAGGCTGTTGAGCTGGGTGCGCGGCATGAAACTGCGCAGGTAATCCTGTTTGACCCAGGCCCAGCCCGCCAGTGCCACGATCAGCACGGCCACCAGCGACCACGTCCAGATGCGACGTTTGCCCCGCACGGAAACATCAGCGCTGGGTGCCCCGCGCGGACCTGGGGATGCAGCTTCACCGCCCGCGCTCAAGACCGGATCGGGTCGGGAGGCACTGGCGTGCAGCTGATCGATATCACCCAGGCTGGGCTCCGTTCGGCGACGCTTTTCCGGGTTTCGCTTTTCGCCCATCATTCGGTTCGGGTGCCTTCAACCGCGTCAGCTTATCACCGAGCAGCACATGTCCTGCGACGGGTTTGACCGGCATTCAGCCAGCAGCCAGCCGACGCACCTCGACCACGTTGGGCAAGGCTTCAAGACGCGCCATGATGACCGACAGTTGCGCGTAGTCACGCACCCGCAGGGTGAAGTCCATTTCCGCCTCGCCCGTTGCCGAATGCAGGCGGCTGGAGGAGGCCACGATGGGCGTGCCCGCATTGGAGATCAATCCGGTGATGTCTTTCTGCAAGCCTTTGCGGTCGTATCCCAGGATCTTGATGCTGACCTCGAAGGCACGCTCGGGCGCACCACCCCACTCGACCTCGATCACGCGCTTGGGATCGCGTCGCGCCAGCCGCGCCAGGCTGGCGCAGTCGGCACGATGCACCGATACGCCGCGTCCCTTGGTGATGTAGCCACGCACCGGATCGCCCGGCAACGGCTGGCAACAGCGGGCCAGCGAGGTCATCAGGTCACCCACGCCTTCCACGCGCATGGCGCCGGGATCATTGCGCGCCGGCGCGCGCGGGAGTGCCGTGGGCGGTGGAGCCGAAACTTCGCCCTCGGTCAGCACGCGCGCGACCTGCGCCGTCGACAGTTCGCCCAGGGCCAAGGCCACCAGCATTTCCTCGGCCTGCTGGAACCCCATGCGCTGTGCCAGCTTTTCCGGGTCCATGTCGGAAACCGCAAGGCGCTTGAGTTCGCGCTCGAGGACCTGGCGTCCGGCCACCAGATTGGCGCCATGCTCCTTGCGCCGGAACCAGGCCCGCACCTTGTCGCGGGCGCGACCGGAATGCAGGTAGCCGGTATGCGGCGACAGCCAGTCACGACTGGGCTCGGAGGTCTTGCCGGTGAGAATCTCGATGCGATCGCCGCTGCGCGGCTGGAAGCCCAGCGGCACGATGCGGCCGTTGACCTTGGCGCCGCGGCAGCGATGCCCTACATCCGTGTGGATGTGGTAGGCAAAATCCAGCACCGTGGCGCCTCGCGGCATGTCGATGACCTCGCCCCGTGGTGTCAGCACGTAGACGCGGTCCTCGTCCAGGGCCGTCTCGAAATCGGCCATCAACGCGGCCTCGTCCTCGCCGTTGTGCTCGAGCAGCGAACGCATCCACGCCACGCGTCGCTCGAACTGCGCGTCACCCGAGCCGCCCTCCTTGTAGCGCCAGTGCGCAGCCACGCCCAGCTCGTTGTCGCGGTGCATGTCGTGGGTGCGGATCTGCACTTCCAGGGTACGTCCACCCGGCCCCAGCACGGCGGTATGCAGGGAGCGATAGCCATTGTCCTTGGGCCGCGCGATGTAGTCGTCGAACTCCTTGGGAATATGCGGCCAGAGCCCGTGCACCACACCCAGTGCGGCATAGCAGTCCGAGACACTGTCGACCAGCACGCGCAGGGCACGGATGTCGTACAGCTCATCAAAGTCCAGGTGCTTGCGCTGCATCTTCTTCCAGATGGAATGGATGTGCTTGGGCCGTCCCGCGAGATTGGCATGGATACCTGCATCCTCCATGGCGTGGCCGAGCTGGTCGATGCATGCCCCGATGAAGTGTTCGCGATCCTCGCGCCGCTCATCGAGGAGCTTGGCGATGCGCTGGTAGGTTTGCGGCTGCAGGAAGCGCAGGGACAGGTCCTCCAGCTCCCATTTCAGCTGCCAGATGCCCAACCGATTGGCCAGCGGTGCATGGATGTCGGCGGTCAGGCGCGCAAGGTTGCTCGCTTCCTCGGCGGGAAGCCTCGCAGCGCCGCGCATGCGCAGCAGTTGCCGCGCCAGCAGGATGAACACCACGCGCACATCGCGAATGATTGCCAGCAGCAGCCGGCGCAGCCCCTCGCTGGGTCCGCTGCCGACACGTTGCGCATGCAGCGCCCAGACCCGCTCCGCAGCATGCTGGCCATCGACCAGCCGGGTCACGGTTTCAGGCAGGCTGGCGCGCACCTTGTCCCAGGCCTCGGCATCGTCCACGGACAAGGCAAACCAGCAGGCCGAGGCGCGTGTTTCCTCGTCGCAGCGCAGTTGCTGCAGAAGCTCGAGCATCCGATCGCACTCGTTGCTGCGGGCAGCGCCCAACCCCTCGCACGCTGCCCGGGCCCTGGCCAGCAGCGTGGACGCTTCCGTATCCGAAACGGATTCGGATTGCGGTGTGGCATTGGAGTCCGGCGCGGCCATGCGCTCCAGACTAGTACGAAGCTTGCTTGACCGGAATAACCCTCGCACTGTTCAGTCGGACATTCCGGACCCGCCCGCAAACCCGCAGCACGGGCTAATCGTCCTCGCGCCGCGCCTTGTGCAAAGCACGCGCCAGGCGCTTGGGCGAGACCGTGACGGCGGTTCCCAACTCCTGTGCAAACAGCGACACGCGATACTCTTCCAGCATCCAGCGCAGCTCCAACACCTCGGGCGTATCGATGCCCTGCGCACGCAGGTACAACACCTCGCGCCAGTACGGCAGCACCTGGAGCAGGCGTTGCTGGTCTTTTTTCGGATCCTGTCGCAGACGTTCGGCACGCAGCTGCATGGCCTTGAGGTAGCGCGGAAAATGATCCAGGCGTTCCAGCGGCAGATCGCGCAGGACATGCCCTTCCAGCAACAGCGCCAGCTGCTCGTGCATGTCGTCGTAACTGGCGGTGGCAAACCCCATCATCGGCGGTTCCAGCCAGGGCTTGAGCTCGGCCTGCGCCAGGATCAGCGGTTCGGCCCGATGCAGGCGCTCGACGGCGGCAGCGAAAAGGCCCTGGGCCAGCTGTTCGCGCAGCGCCTCGAACCCGGCATGCGAACGCACGCCGAGATCGGCCTCGCGCAACAGGTCCGCGAGTCCGCCCTCGACCAGGTCCTCGCGCAGGCTATCGATACTGCCCAACGGGGTGTACTTGAGTGCTACCGACGCATCGATGGGCAACTTTCGGCGGGCCTGCTTGCAGGGTGGACCCAGGGTCAGCCGCAACAGGCGCTCGACACCGAGTACATGTTCAGCGGCCGCCTCGTCGGCGCGCTCGAACACCCGCAGGGCCACCGATGTCCCCTGGTCGACCAGCGCCGGCCAGGCATCAATGTCCCCTTCCGAGCGCACCCGCTCGGGCAGCGTGTCGAAATCCCAGCGCTGCAGGTCCTCCCTAGTCAGGTCGGCATCGGCCTTCTGCGAGAAAGCCTCCCGCGCCTGGTTCGACCACTTCTCACGCAAAGCCCCCAGATCACGCGCGGTATCCAGCGTGCGCCCCTTGTCGTCATGCAGCCGGATGCGCATGGCAAAATGCAGCGGAAGCTGCGCCCCGGCAAACGCCTGCGCGTCGATCTCCACGCCGGTGGTCCGCCGGAGAAAGGCAGCCAGGGCTTGGGTCAACGATCCATCGTGCGTCGTCTCGGCCTCACAGAAGGCACGGGCGAAGTCCGGCGCCGGTACAAAGTTGCGCCGCAGGCCCTTGGGCAGGCTGCGGATCAAAGCGGCGACCTTGTCCGCGAGCAGGCCCGGCACCAGCCATTGGCAACGTGCCGTCGGCAAGGCATTGAGCATCGCCAGGGGCAGGTGCACGGTGACGCCGTCGGCCTCATCGCCGGGCACGAAACGGTATTCCAGACGATAGCGTTGCCCCTCCGCTTCCAGGTACGACGGGAACGCGCTGGCGTCGAGCTGCGGCGAGGTGTCCAAAACGTCGTCCAGCGACCAGCGCAATGCAGCCTGCTGTAGGGGCGGGGCCTTGCGGCACCATTTCTCCAGGGACGACTTCGAATGAATGTGCTCGGGCAGGCGTGAAGCGAAGAAATCGGCAAGCTCGGCATCGGTCTTGATCAGGCCTTCGCGGCGCTGCTTGGCCTGCAACTCCTGAGCCTGGTCCAGCACGCGCTGGTTGGCCGCCACGAAATCGGCCCGGGTATCGATGTCGCACCGCGCCAGGGCATGCTCAAGAAAGATCGAACGCGCCAGCGACGGATCCTGTGTGTCGAAGGTGACCACGCGACGTTCGGCCAGGCTCAGGCCGAACAGCGTCACCTGCTCGTATGCCACCACCTTGCCGCGCTTGCGCGACCAGTGCGGGTCGCTCCAGCTACGCCGCACCAGGTGCGCGGCCTGCGCCTCGACCCAGCGCGGCTCGATGCGCGCGCAGGACATGCCCCAGACCTTGCCTCCCACGTCCAGGATCTGCGCGGCGAAGATCCAGTTCGGCGGCGACTTGGCCAGCGCCGAGCCCGGGAACACCTTGAAGCTGCGCTGGCGGGTACCGCGGAACACGCCCTTCTCGTCCTTGAGCGCGACCTGTGTCGGCAGGCCCGAAAGCAGGCTGCGATGAATCGGTTCGTAGTCGTACCCGTGATCCGTGGCGACATCCTCGTGCCCTGCCTTGCCCTGAGGCGAGGACCGGAGTGGGGTTGCCCCGACGGGCGACTTGCCCCCATGACCGGATGAACCCCCTCGCGACCGCCCCCTGCGCGCGAGCGAAGGGCGTGCCTGTGGTGCCGGACTTCGCGTCGCCCGTGCTCCCCCTCCGGCATCCGGCATCGGGACCGCCCGAAGCCCGTTGCCCGCAACGGCCAGCTTCAGCTGCCGGTGAAGCTCGCGCCACTCGCGCATGCGCATGAAGCTCAGGAAATGACGCTGGCACCAGTCACGCAGCTTCGACTGGGTCAAGTCTTCGTGGGCGCGGGTGTATTCGCGCCAGAGATTCAGCACGCCGATAAAATCAGACTTGGGGTCGGCGAACACGCGATGCGCCGCATCGGCCTGCCCGCGCGCTTCCGCGGGGCGTTCGCGCGGGTCCTGCACGCTGAGAAACGCGACCACCGTCAGCATCTCGTCCGGCACGCCCTGCGCGGCGCCTTCCAGCAGCATGCGGGCCAGCTGCACGTCGATGGGCAAGCGCGCCAGATCATGGCCGATCGCGCTCAGTTTGCGGTCCTCGTCGATGGCCTGCAGCTCGGCCAGGCGTCGGTAGCCGTCGGCGATGGCGCTGGATTCGGGCGCCTCCAGGAACGGGAAGTCCTCCACTTCGCCCAACTTCAGGCTGAGCATGCGCAGGATCACGTTGGCCAGCGAGGAGCGCAGCAGCTCGGGGTCGGTGAACGCGGGGCGCCCCTCGAAATCGGCCTCAGCGTAAAGACGCACGCAGATGCCCGGACCCACGCGTCCGCAGCGACCCTTGCGCTGGTCGGCCGCAGCCCGTGAAATGGGCTCCACATGCAGGCGTTCGAGCTGGCTGCGCTGGCTGTAGCGCTTCACGCGCGCCGTGCCGGTGTCGATCACGTAACGGATGCGCGGCACCGTGAGCGAGGTTTCGGCCACGTTGGTGGCCAGCACCACGCGCCGCCCCGGGCCGGGTTTGAACACGCGGTCCTGGTCCTTCGACGACAGCCGCGCATACAGCGGCAGGATCTCGGTATGCCGATAGTTGCGCCGCGACAGGGCCTGGTGCGCATCACGGATCTCGCGCTCGCCGGGCAGGAACACCAGCACGTCGCCGCGCGGGTCCTCGGCGGTGATTTCGTCCAGCGCCTGGACGATATGTTCGGCGCTTCCCTGCTGGATCCGCGCGCCGCGGCCGCCCTCCCCGGCCTCGTCCCCCGGTCGCCAGCGCACTTCGACCGGATAGGCACGCCCCTCGACCTCGACCACCGGCGCGCCATCGAAATGTTCGGCAAAGCGGGCTGTGTCGATGGTGGCCGAGGTGACGATGATCTTCAGGTCCGGGCGACGCTTCGCCAGCCGTTTCAGGTAGCCAAGCAGAAAGTCGATATTCAGACTGCGCTCGTGCGCCTCGTCGATGATCAGCGTGTCGTAGGCCGAAAGCCATGGATCGCGCTGGGTCTCGGCCAGCGCGATGCCGTCGGTCATGAACTTGACCAAGCTGTCCTCGCTGACCTGCTCGGTGAAGCGCACCTGGAAACCGACCAGAGCGCCGACCGTGGTGCCCAGCTCCTCGGCCACGCGGCGCGCCACCGAACGCGCGGCCAGCCGGCGCGGCTGCGTTGCGCGGCAAAGCCGATCAATCCAAGCAGGAGCTGCGCGTCGAATCCCTTCTGCAAATAGTGCGCGAATGGCGATATCCCTCACCAC
>NZ_JAQIBU010000300.1 GCF_027858935.1 Oleiagrimonas sp.
CGAAGCGCATCCGCAAGCGCCGAACAAGGTCGACGCGCAACCGGACATCGTGATCATCCTCAGCGAGTCGTTCTTCGACCCGACCATCCTCAACGGCTACGGCAAGCACGCCGACTTCATGCCCAACCTGGATCGCCTGGCACGTCACGGCACGTCCGGCCAGATGCACTCGCCGACCTTCGGCGGTGGCACCATCCGCACCGAGTTCGAAGTACTGACCGGTCTGCCGCTACGCTATTTCCCCGAAATCCAGTTCCCGTACCTGCAGATCCACTCGCGCACCATACCGGGCATCGTGCGGGTGCTGAAAAGTCATGGCTACCAGACCCTGGCCGTGCACGGCGGCGAGGCGGGATTCTGGAACCGCACCGCCACCTTCAAGGCCATGGGCTTTGATCGATTCGTCTCGCGGGCCAACTTCCCGGCAGACGATGCGGTCCTCGACGGCAAGTACATGTCGGACAAATCCTTCACCGACGAGCTGTTGCGCCAGCTCAAGCCGGACGGCCCGCCGCGCTTCGTGCTCGGCATCAGCATCGAGGCGCACGGTCCATACGACCATGATTACGGCATCAACACCAAGGTCCGCGACGCCATTGCGGTACCGTCCTCGGTCACTGGAGATGCCAAGCTCCAGTTGCAGAACTACATCTACCACATGCGCCATGCCGACCAGCAGTTGGGCCGGTTGGCCGACACCCTGGCCAAACGCAAGCGGCCGACCCTGATCGTGTTTTTCGGTGACCACCTTCCGTCGATTGTGCCCGCGTTCCAGCAGGCCGGCTTTCGCAATGGCCAGGGGTTCCTGGTGCAAACCGTGCCCTATCTGCTGATCGACACATCACGGTTGAAAACGGGCAAGCCGGTGAAGCAGGACGTGGCGGCCTGGGAACTGCCCGGCATGCTGCTGGCGCGCACGCCCATCCACGAAAACTATTTCACCCTGACACAACTGGTGGCACCGCAACTGGAAGCACTCACGCGGGCCCCGGACGCACCGCGGGCGCCGGAGACACCGGCCCAGGAACAGCTCGACAAGGGCTTGACCAACATCGCCCGGCTACGACTCAAGAACAAGCTCGACGACCTGTGGCCCAAGGCCGCGGCCATGGCCGCATCGCGGTCAGCCGCGCCGGGCGGTGGCATGACGCCCGCACCTGGCGCGGGGAACGCGTCGCCGACCAGTACCTCGAACCCTTGAAGTCACGCACTCAGGCAACGGCGTAGTCGCCCATGCGCGCGCGCGGGCGGATGGCCAGCGCAGTCTGGCCATCGATCAGCTGCAACTCGCCGTCCTGAATCAGGCACTGCAGGCGCATGCCGCGGACGCAGCGCGCGCCGAGCTCGAGCATGTCCGCTTCGTCGATCGACAGCACCGTGAGATTGCGGTTGCGCTGCAGTGCACGCCCGACCTTGTCCCACCACAGGTCGGCACTGCGTCCGCCGTAGTTGAGCACCACCACCTGCTGGGCCTTGCCGCACGCCTTGCGGATGCGTGCCTCGTCCGGCTCGCCGACATCGATCCAGAGCTCGATCTCCTCGCTGTAGTCCTTGCGCCACAGTGCCGGCTCGCCCTCATCACTGAGTCCGCGACCGAACTGCAGCCGTTCGTCGGCGAACAGCGCGAACGCCAGCAATCGCGTCATCAAACGCTGTTCGGTCTCGGAGGGATGCCGTGCCAGGGTCAGGGCATGGGTGGCGTAGTACGCCCGGTCCATGTCGCTGATCGAAAGCTCGGCCTTGTAGATGGTGGCGCTGAGGGCCATGGGATGATCCATGCAGGTAGACCGACCATTGTACGGGCTGGCGAACAGGTGCGGTAAAAAAAGAAAACCCCGCCGCAGCGGGGTTTTCTCGGGATGGTGCTGGTTGGAAACGGGTTTACATCATGCCACCCATGCCGCCCATGCCACCCATGCCGCCCATGCCACCGCCGCCGCCGGCGTCGGCATTGTCGTCCTTCGGCAGTTCGGCCACGATGGCCTCGGTGGTGATGGCCAGACCGGCCACCGAAGCGGCATTCTGCAGCGCCGTGCGGGTCACCTTGGTCGGGTCCAGGATGCCGAATTCGATCATGTCGCCGAATTCGCCGGTAGCCGCGTTGTAGCCGAAGTTGCCCTTGCCTTCCTTGACTCTGTTCAGCACCACGCTGGGTTCGTCACCGGCATTGGCGACGATCTCGCGCAGCGGCGCTTCCAGCGCACGGCGGGTGATGGCAATGCCGTGGTTCTGGTCGATGTTGTCGCCAGTCAGGCCCTCGACCGCCGCCATCGCACGGATCAGGGCAACACCGCCGCCCGGAACCACGCCTTCCTCGACGGCCGCACGCGTGGCGTGCAGCGCATCTTCGACGCGCGCCTTCTTTTCCTTCATCTCGACCTCGGTGGCGGCACCGACCTTGATGACGGCCACGCCGCCGGCCAGCTTGGCCACGCGCTCCTGCAGCTTCTCGCGGTCGTAGTCCGAGGAGGTCTCCTCGATCTGCGCCTTGATCTGGTCGATGCGGGTGTGGATCTTTTCGGCTTCGCCGGCGCCGTCGATGATGGTGGTGTTCTCCTTGGTGATCACCACGCGCTTGGCGCGACCCAGGTCGTTGATGGTGGCCTTCTCCAGCTGCAGGCCGACTTCCTCGGAAATGACCTGACCAGAAGTCAGCACGGCCATGTCCTCGAGCATCGCCTTGCGGCGGTCACCAAAGCCCGGCGCCTTGACGGCGGCAACCTTGACGATACCGCGGATGGTGTTGACCACCAACGTGGCCAGTGCCTCGCCCTCGACTTCCTCGGCAACGATCAGCAGCGGCTTGCCGGCCTTGGCCACGGCCTCGAGCACCGGCAGCATCTCGCGCACGTTGGAGATCTTCTTGTCGTGCAGCAGGATGAACGGGTCTTCCAGCTCGACCTGCTGGCTCTGCTGGTTGTTGATGAAGTAGGGCGACAGGTAGCCGCGATCGAACTGCATGCCCTCGACCACGTCCAGCTCGTTTTCCAGGCCCGAGCCTTCCTCGACCGTGATCACCCCTTCCTTGCCAACCTTCTTCATTGCATTGGCGATGATGTCGCCGATGTTGGCATCGGAGTTGGCCGAGATGGTGCCGACCTGGGCGATGGCCTTGTCGTCGGCGGTGGGGTTGGAGAGCTTCTTCAACTCGCCCACGGCGGCGATCACGGCCTTGTCGATACCGCGCTTGAGGTCCATCGGGTTCATGCCTGCGGCCACGGCCTTGAGGCCATCGCGGATGAACGCCTGCGCCAGCACGGTGGCGGTGGTGGTGCCGTCACCGGCAACGTCGGACGTCTTCGAGGCGGCTTCCTTGACGATCTGGGCGCCGAGGTTCTCGAGCTTGTCGGACAGCTCGATCTCCTTGGCCACGGACACGCCGTCCTTGGTGATGGTCGGTGCGCCGTAGCTCTTCTCGAGCACCACGTTGCGGCCCTTCGGGCCCAGCGTGACCTTGACGGCGTTGGCGAGGGTGTTGACACCCTTGAGCAGACGCGCACGGGCGTCTTCGCCGAAACGTACTTCTTTAGCTGAAAAGATGGATGTTCCTCTGAAAGATGAAAATGCTTGGGTTGTGCGATGGATCGAAAAGCGTCGACGCGTCGGAGGGGGCGAGGGGGCGCGGCGCTGTCACGCGCGCGACATGGATGTGGCTATCCCGCCCGGCTGCCAACGGTTCAGCCTTCGATCACCGCCACGATGTCGTCTTCGCGAAGAACCAGAAGCTCTTCGTTCTCGACCTTGACCTCGGTGCCCGAATATTTGCCGAACAGGACCTTGTCGCCGACCTTGACCGCCATCGGGCGGACCTTGCCGTCGTCGAGGATCTTGCCGTCGCCGGCCGCGATCACTTCACCGCGGATGGGCTTCTCGGTGGCCGAATCGGGAATGACGATACCGCCGGCAGAGACCTTTTCCTCTTCCAGGCGCTTGACGATCACTCGGTCGTGCAGCGGACGAAGTTTGCTCATGACGTTTACACCAAATGTCTGTAGTTGAAGGGTTTTCACCGTCTTGCTAGCACTCGACGGTGATGAGTGCCAATGTTAACGGCAGACGATCTTCTTGAAAAGATCATTCTGTCTGCACAAGCAGATTGGGCCGCCACCGGGGCTTTCAAGAGCGCGGCGAAAAATAGGGCCTTGCCGGCCCACCGGGAACAACTCGCATGCAGTCGAGACGCGTGCGGAACCGGCCGTTACACTGGTCGTCCACCCGAACCCATCCGATTGCCATGCACCAAGCCCGCCTTATCCTGTGTACCTGTCCCGACGAGGACTGCGCGACAGAGATCGCCAGGACCCTGGTCGAGGAGCGCCTCGCCGCCTGCGTCAGCCGCCTGCCCGGAATGACTTCCGTTTACCGCTGGGACGACGAAGTCCAGAACGATCAGGAGATCCTCCTGCTGATCAAGTCCACCGACGCCGTCTACGGCATGCTCCAGGCCCGCATCGAGGACTTGCATCCAAATGAAGTACCCGAAATCATTTCACTGCAGGTCGACCAGGGCCTACCCTCCTACCTGCAGTGGCTGCGTGACCATGTGGCCGTGAGCGAATCGGATCCCAGCCGGTCATAATGTCCGCCCTTGACCGCTAACCGTACGCAGGTCCGCAACCCGCGCGAACCGGAGTCTTGTTGATGCCTCGTATCCTCCACCGGCTTTCCCTGCTTGCCTTGCTGGTCCTGCTCGCCCTGGCTGGCTCCGTGTCCCCGACGGCAGCGCAGGACAGCAACAACCTGCTGCCGGTGACCGAAGCCTACAAGCTGAACGCCGACATTCCCGCGCCCGGCACCATCCACCTGCACTGGACCATCGCGCCCGACTATTACCTGTACCGCGGACGGATTTCGGCCAAGGCAGCGGGAGACACGGTCAAACTGGGGACCCTGAACCTGCCCGATGGATTGAAGGAACACGATCAATACCTGGGCGATGTCGAGATCTACCACCACAGCATCGACGCGACGCTGCCCTACCATCGGCTGAAGAAGAACGCGACCAGCTTTCGCATCGCGGTGAAGTACCAGGGTTGCCACGAGGTCGACCCGAAGATCTGCTACCCGCCACACACCACCACGCTGAACCTGGAACTGCCCGCGCCCGGTCCAGCAGCCAGGTCCGGCACCGGCAAGGACACCTTCGCGGACCGCGGCCCGGACATGGGCCTCACCGGCGCAGCTGGCGGCAGCGCGCTGCCGGCCGACCAGGCGTTCAGGTTCAACGCCATTGCCACCGCACCGCGCACCCTGCTGCTCCGCTGGACCATGCCCAAGGGCTACTACCTGTATCGCGATCGCACCTCGCTGGCGCTGGACGACGCCGGCGGTGCCACGCTTGGCAAGCCGAAGTGGCCCACGGGCACGGCGCTGCATGACCAGAACTTCGGTGACAGTATCGTCTACTTCAACCAGGTCGAAGTGCCGGTGTCGATCTCTGGCGGCAGCAGCAACGGCCAGCACGTTCAGCTCCAGGCCCGTTTCCAGGGCTGTCTGGAGAACGGGGTCTGCTATCCGATGATGACGCGGACGGTGGACGTCGCGCTGCCGCAGTCGGCCGCCAACGCCTCTCTTACGACAGCCGGCGATACGCCACCGCCGGCCCTGACCACCACCCTTCTCGGCGCGCTGCTGTTGGCGCTGGGCGGCGGCTTGCTGCTGAATCTGATGCCCTGTGTGTTGCCGGTGCTTTCGCTGAAGGCGGTCAGCCTGCTGGAGGGTCGCGAGGGCCCCCGAGTGGCGCGTCACCGAAGCCTGGCCTATACCGCGGGCGTGCTGGTCAGCTTCGGCGTGGTCGGCCTGGCCGTGATCGGCCTGCGCGCTGCCGGCATGGCTTCGGGCTGGGGATTCCAGCTTCAGCAACCGGTGTTTGTCGCGGTGCTGGCCTACCTGCTGCTGGCCATGGGCCTGAGCTATTCCGGAGTGGTGCATTTCGGCGCCGGACTGGCCGGAAGTGGCCAGCGACTGGCCTCCAAGTCGGGCCTTGCCGGGGATTTCTTCACGGGCGTTCTGGCCGTGGTGGTCGCCAGTCCGTGTACGGCACCGGCCATGGGCACCGCCCTGGCTTTCGCCTTTGCCCAGCCGTGGCCATATGCACTGCTGATTTTCCTGGTCCTCGGTTTTGGTCTGGCGCTGCCGTTCCTGCTGATCGGGTTCTTTCCTGTGCTGGGCCGCTGGTTGCCGAAACCGGGCGCCTGGATGGAGACCCTCAAGCAGGTGCTGGCCTTCCCGCTGTACCTGACCGCAGCCTGGCTGGCCTGGGTGTTGGCCAACCAGCGCGGCCCCGACGGCGTGGGCTTGCTCCTGCTGGGAGCGGTGCTGCTGGCGCTGGCCCTGTGGTGGACCGAGCGCAGCCGCAGCCGCGGCCTGGCGAGCAAGGTCCTGGCCGGGATCTTACTGCTGCTTGCCCTGCTGCCGCTGGCGCTGATCCACACGCTGCCCACGCCCGCCACCGCGGCTGCACACGGCCGCGACTCGGACGTGGTCGCGTTCACCCCAGCGAAGCTGCAGCAACTGCGCAAACAGGGCACGCCGGTATTCGTGGACATGACCGCCGACTGGTGCATCACCTGCAAGGCCAATGAACACACGGTGCTGGATACCACCACCTTCCGGAACCTGCTCAAGCGCACGGGCACCGTCTACATGAAAGGCGACTGGACCAACGAGAATCCGGACATCACCGCATTCCTGCAGCGCTGGCACTCCCCGGGAGTGCCGGTCTATGTGGTGTATTCAAAGGATGGCGGACCGGGGCACAAGCTGCCTTCGGTACTGACCGACGGGATCGTGCGCAACGCAATCGAGCACGCGGCGCGCTGATGCCATGCGTGCTCCGCGCCCGTCCTCTCTGGCCTGGGTCGTTCTTGCACTGGTCGCCGGTCTGACGCTTCTGGGCTGGAACTACTGGCACCATGGCGTACCACCGAAAGTATTCAATGCCATGATGTCCACGAGGCTGGGCAACCGGATCGAGCAATACGCACTCAAGGTCACCTCACCGCCCGCGCCCAAGGGCATCAAGACCCTCGGGCCCGGCGACCGCATGCCGGACTGGACGCTGCCCGCGGCGCAAGGAAAACCGCAGTCCTTCGCACAGTGGAATGGCAAGCGCGTGCTGGTCAATTTCTGGGCAACCTGGTGCGCCCCCTGCCTCCAGGAGATGCCCGCTCTGGCACAGGCCCAACGCCTGTACGCAAACCATGGCGTCCAGGTGGTAGGCATCGCCCTGGATGATGCCGCCACGGTACAGCGCTTCCTGAAAGCGCATCCGCCGGCCTATCCGATGCTGATCGGCAGCGATATGGATCCCGACCCTCTCCTGGTCCTCGGCGATACCCGTCGCGCCATGCCCTACAGCGTACTGATCGATCGCCACGGTCGCATCGAGCGCACGCACCTGGGCCCACTGGGTGCGGCACAACTGGCGCACTGGCTGCGGTGAACGGGCGGCCCTGGAACGCCCCGTCATGAAAATTGTGACGCGAACAGCAAGGATCGTCGCCGATCTACGGCGAACTGGACATTTTGAATTCGCACGCGCACACTTACCGCTTCGACGGTACACGTCGCGTTCAGTGGCAATTTCGTGGCCAAGATTCTGGTCCTGCACGGACCCAATCTCAATCTGCTAGGCGTGCGCGAGCCGCAACACTACGGCACGCAGAGTCTGGCGGACATCAATACCGCGCTGGCGAACCAGGCCGAGGCTGCCGGTCACGAGCTGGGCTGGTTCCAGTCCAACGCCGAGCATGAATTGATCGCCCGCGTGCACCAGGCGCGCGATGAAGGGACCGACCTGATCGTGATCAACCCGGCCGCCTTCACGCATACCAGCATTGCCCTGCGCGATGCGTTGGCCGCAGTGGACATCGCCTTCATCGAGGTGCACCTGTCCAATACCCATGCGCGCGAGCCCTTCCGCGCCCATTCTTACTTTTCCGATCTGGCCGTCGGCGTGATCGCGGGCTTCGGTCCCGACAGCTACCGGCTGGCGCTGGAGGCCGCGATCCAGCGGCTTTCCGACTGATACCCTCCGACTTCAGCTGACAAGGTTCATCCCATGGATTTGCGCAAGATCAAGAAACTGATTGACCTGCTCGAGGAATCCAATCTCTCCGAACTGGAAATCAAGGAGGGCGAGGAAGTCGTTCGTCTTTCGCGCGTTCCGACCGGCGGCGTGGCCATGGCCAGTCCACCACAACCTGCGGCGACGGCACAGCATGCCGCCCAGCCCGCGCCGCCCCCGTCGACACCCGCAGCCGACGACGACAGCAGTGACACGCCGGACGGCCACCAGGTCAAGGCCCCGATGGTGGGTACCTTCTATGCTGCCTCCACGCCGGGCGCCGATGCCTTCGTGAAGGTGGGGCAGAAGGTCAAGGAAGGCGAGACCCTGGGCATCATCGAGGCCATGAAGATGTTCAACCAGATCGAGGCGGACGCCAGCGGCACCATCGTCGCCATCCTGGTCGAGAATGGCCAGCCGGTGGAATTCGATGAACCCATGTTCGTGATCGGCTGAAGCCAGGGAACGCACCATGCTAGACAAAGTCGTCATCGCCAACCGCGGCGAAATCGCCCTGCGCATCCTGCGTGCCTGCCACGCGATGGGCATGCGGACCGTGGCCGTGCATTCGACCGCCGACCGCAATCTCAAGCACGTGGGCATGGCTGACGAGGCCATCTGCATCGGCCCCGGACCCAGTGCGCTGAGTTACCTCAATATCCCGGCCATCATCGCCGCGGCCGAGATCACCGACGCCAGCGCGATCCATCCGGGCTATGGTTTCCTGTCCGAGAACGCCGACTTCGCCGAACAGGTGGAGAAGTCCGGCTTTGTGTTCATCGGTCCGAAAGCCGAGACCATCCGCCTGATGGGCGACAAGGTCGAGGCCATCCGCGCCATGAAGGATGCCGGAGTCCCTTGCGTGCCCGGTTCCGGCGGTCCGCTCGACGATGACATGGACAAGAACGT
>NZ_JAQIBU010000309.1 GCF_027858935.1 Oleiagrimonas sp.
ATCATCGGCGGCAGCTTCGGCGCGGGCAACTACGCCATGTGCGGACGCGCCTACGGCGCGCGCTTTTTGTGGACCTGGCCCAACGCGCGCATCAGCGTGATGGGCGGCGAACAGGCCGCAAGCGTGCTGGCCACGGTCAAGCGGGACGGCATCGAGGCACGCGGCAATGCATGGAGCGACAAGGACGAAGAGGACTTCAAGGCCCCGATCCGCGAGCAGTACGAACGCCAGGGGCATCCCGACTACGCCAGCGCTCTCCTGTGGGACGACGGCGTGATCGATCCGGCCGATACCCGGCGCGTGCTGGGACTGGCCATTTCGGCCTCCTTCAACGCCCCCATCGAGCCACAGCGCTATGGTGTATTCCGCATGTGAGGCCTCCGGTATCGTGTGAGGGCATGAAGGATATTCATGCGGCCAGCACGGCATGCGCTAAGAGCAAACTAAGATCGCGCGTTTAAGATCGAGAAATGTTTGTGTCTCCCTGCAAGGCGAAGGCCCCATGAATTGCTCCGCGCCAGGGCATCGGTCCCGCGTACCTGCGCCTCCCGGCAAGCGATGCCGCGGCGCCGTCCGCGTGCTGGCTGTGATCATGACGCCCCTGCTGCTTGCCGCATGCGTCAGTTACAGCACACGCCCCTTGCCCGCTTCCACGCAATGGATCTCGCATCCACACGATGCCTCGGGACAGCCGCTGCAGCGCATCAGTCTGGGCACCGCCGTCAAGCGTGCGCTGCGGGACAACCGCGGTTATGCGGCCGCCCTGGTCAAGGCGCGCATCAGCGTGCTGCAATTGCGCCGGGCGGGCCTGCTGCCGGATCCCCAGTTCTCTGCAAGCCTGGAAAAGCCGACCACGCCGGGGCCCTATGTCAACGGATTCACTGCTGCACTGAGCCAGGACCTGAGCTGGCTGCTGACACGCGGGGCGCGCAAGGATGCGGCACGCGCACGGCTGACCCAGACGCGCCTGCAGGTGGCATGGCAGGGCTGGACGCTGGTACAGAAAACGGCCAGCGACTATGTCGATCTCTGGTTTACCCGGCGGCAATGCGATTTGCTGCAACAGCAACAGGACCGCCTGGCCACGCAGCAGGCGGCGCTGGACCGTGCGCTGAAGCGCAGCGACATCACCATGCAGCAGGATGCCGCAGCGCTGACCACGTTGAGCCAGGTCCAGGCGCAGCTGACCCAGGCGCGACAGGCGCGTATCACTGCGCAGGCGGCGCTGAACAGCGACATGAACCTGGCGCCGCAAGTACGCTACACCCTGCTGCGGCCGAAGATGACGCCGCTACCCGATCCCCAGGCCGTGCAGTCGGCGCTGCAATCGCTGCCGCATACACGCCCCGACCTGCTCGCCCTGACTGCAGGCTACCGTGCGGCCAATGCCGATTTCCGCGCTGCAGTGCTGGCGCAGTTCCCCGGGATCAGCGTCGATGTCAGCCGCAACTCGGACACCAGCGCGGTCTTCAGCAACATCATCGGCATCAGTCTGAACCTGCCCATTTTCGGACGCAGCCGCAACACGGCGCGGCTGGCACGGGCCACGCGCGATGAACTGCACGCGGTCTATGCGCAACGCCTGAATGACGCCTCCTCACAGGCACAGACGCTATATGCGCGTCTGTACCAAACCCAGTCGCGCCAGGCCACATTGCGACAGCAACTGCCACGCCTCAAGCAGCTGTCCCGAAACGCCAACAAGGCGTTTGCAGCCGGCAACCTCAACGGCGCCGAATGGTCCTCCATCCACCAGAACCTGCTTGCGCGTGAGCTTGAGGCCATGCAGATCAACGCCACCCTCGCCAAGGGACGTGTGGCGCTGAATGCGCTGCTTGGGCATGTCCCGCTGCACGCGCCCATCCCCCATGCACCCACGCATTCCGACAGCGGATCGACACCATGACCCATGTTCCCCGTATCGCCATGCTGTTGGCGCTGCTTCTTCCGCCCGTGGCCTCGGCGTCATCGGCCAAACCCGCCGGACCGTCGATGAAGGTCAGCACGACCGCTGTCACCACACGCCGTCTGCAGCAGACCCTCACGGCATACGGCAAGGTCGAGCCGGATCCGGCCTATACCCAGACCATCAGCACCCTGCAGATGGGTCAGGTCACGCGCATCATGGCCAGCCAGGGCGAGCACGTGCATGCCGGGCAAGCGTTGATCGAGATGACGCCCACCCCGCAGTCCAGACGTGCCTACCAGCAAGCCAAAAGCGCCATGGACAGCGCCCGGGCCACGCTGCAGCAGCAACGCAGTCTGCTGCAGCAACACCTGGTCACGCGCGACGCAGTCGCCAGTGCCCAACAGGTGTTTGATGATGCCCAATCGGCATTGCAGGCACTGAAACACCAAGGCAGCGGCGCGCAACATGTGATCCGCGCCTCCGGATCCGCGGTGGTGACCTCCGTCAGTGCCGCGCCGGGTGCCGTGATCAATGCCGGGCAGCCTCTGCTCAAGTTGAGCAACGTGCAGCATTTACGAATTCGACTCGGGATCGAACCGGAAGATGCGCCCCGCGTGCGTCCCGGTCAACCGGTCCAGTTGCAGCCGGTGTTTGCCAGGAAACCGGCGTCCATCAAGGCCAGCATTCATGGGGTGCATGCGGTGGTCAATCCATCGACCCGCCTGGTTGATGCGATGGTGCATGTCAGCGGCAAGAATGCCACCCGTCTGATCATCGGCAGTTGGGTGCGCGGCACGCTCAGCGTCAAAACGGTTAAGATGACGGCGGTGGCCCTGAAGCCAGTTGGCGATGCCGCCCGCCATCAGTTCTTCGCCTTCGTCTGATGCACGGCCATACCGTCGGACAGCTCATAGTTGCCCTGGGTCACGACCTTCTCGCCGGCATGGATGTTGCCCTTGATGGCGGACCATTGCGGGGTGCTGACCGGCACCGTGACGTTGATCCGATGCGCGTGGCCGTGGCTGACCACGAACACGTATGCACCCTTGGCATCAGTCAGCACCGCCGAGTGCGGCACCGCCGTCAT
>NZ_JAQIBU010000327.1 GCF_027858935.1 Oleiagrimonas sp.
CGATTGATCAGTTGCGGCCCTTCCATGTTCTCGACATGCGTCGAATAGACCGCGACATAATTCAGTTGCAGAAGATCGGCGAGCAGGCGTGCCGAGGTGGCCATGCGGCCCTCGCCAGTGCTGGTTGCCTGCATCCGGGCAAGCAAGCCCAGGGCCATTCGAGCAGCCTCCATTTCGCGTCGATCGCGCAGGCTCACAACATGCACCATGTGATCCCCCCGCAATGCAGGCTGAAGTGTCATGTTCACGATATCCGCACCACCGTCGATGCGCGCTCGATTGCAGCGACGCCGCCCGACACCATCCCTCTCCAGCGCCTGGCGCATCTTCTCCAGTTGCTCGTCGCTCAACCCCAGCATCACGGCGGCACTGCGCCCGAGAACCTGATCTGCGATATATCCGGAACGTTGTTCATAGGCCGGATTGACCTCGAGGATTTCGCCGGTTGCCGGATCCAGCACCAGGATTTCATCCTCGTCGGTCTCGAAAGCAAAGCGGTAATCCCCGCCCGAAACCGAAATGGCCCTTGCCGTTTTCGCCGAAGTGGTTGGCGCATCTGAGTTGATCATCTGCTTCAGGCGCGCGCAGACCTCACCTGCATCCACTGGGCTGCGTATCCATTCGTCCACACCATCCGGGATCTGCTGAAAGCCCCACTGACGCTGCCGGCTCTCTGCAGCCAGGATGCCCAGAACCTTGACATGTGCATACTCCGGACTGCTGTGCAGCTTGGCGCAAAAGGCGACATTTTCGCTGGCGTCACCGACGAAATCGATGATCACCACATCCATTTGCGCCTCTTCAGCAATCAGGCTGCTCGCCTGACCCGCATCCCGCGCGGTATGCAACGCACCAAGGTCCTCGCCGTCCAACGCATCAAAAAGACGACGCCGGTCCTCCCGGCCGGAGGCGATGATCAGTACATGCAGGGGTTTTCCGGGAAACATCTTCAGACCACCCAGCGGCCGTCGCGCAAACGCGGTCGGCCGCCCCCCACGCCAGTCTCGATCATGGTGGCCTTCGCCTCGACAGACTTCATCAGGGCCTCATCGTTGCCAAGCAGGACGATCCGACGCACGTACTCCGCCCCACGGTGCTCGAGCTGGCGCAAAAGGGTCTGTTCAGCGCGACTGAGAGCACCACGGACCCCCACCATGATGTAGATACCGAAATGCATGCTCTGCATCACGTAACGGAACGTGTCACCCACACCCCTGCAACCGGGCACGCGCACGTCACCTTCGCGCAGGCTGCGCAAGCCTTTGTCCGGATACCAGACATACACCGACTGCCCGCTGCGACGAGCGACATGACGAAACTGCTCGACCAGGACTTCCGGCTGGTCGGTCTTGATCATCGTGAGTACCGAATCCGCGGCTATGACACGTTCGAGCGTGTCCGACCCAGGTTGAATACCTACCGCTTTCATCGTTCAAGTCATCCCGAAGACAGCCATGAGGCACCTGCGCCCGAACGCTCAGCCAGATGGCGCATGATGAGCATAGGGTAAGCCTCCGACATGCGCACGCATTCTCGGCAGGCCTGTATTCTGGCTTCAGTTGCCTGTACATCGTATCTCGCATTCACCACGACCTCGCGGTATCGTGACTGTTCCTGTTCTCATTTGGGTGCATCTTGCATATGTTCGATGGATTGCGCTTCAAGCACTGGCAGGCCGACGCTGACAAGGACGGCATCGTCATCCTGGCCCTGGATCGTGCCGGCAGCAACGTCAATGCGCTTTCGCGGGCAGTGATCGATGAACTCGGCGAGATCGTCGAACGTCTGTCCATTGAAGCCCCGCGGGGCGTCATCATCCATTCGGCCAAGGACGCTGGGTTCGCGGTCGGTGCCGATTTGCATGAATTCATTACCTTTGCCCGCGACAACAGCGTCATGCAGAACATCCGCAACGGCCAGAAGGTGTTCGAGAAACTGGCTCGACTGCCTTGCCCCACGGTTGCTGCGGTGCATGGTGCCTGCATGGGCGGGGGCACCGAGCTGGCCCTGGCCTGCGACCAGCGGGTCGCCGTGGATGATCCCGGCACGCGTATCGGCCTTCCGGAAGTGATGTTGGGCATCCATCCCGGCTGGGGCGGTACCGCTCGCCTTCCCCGCCTGATCGGTGCACCACAGGCGTTGCAGGCAATGTTGACCGGTCACCCATTCTCTGCACGACGCGCACGTTCAGTCGGTCTGGTCGACGCGCTGTGCAATGCCGACGCGCTGCTGGAAACGGCGCGCGAACGGATCGGCAAGAAGGCCAAGCGTCCAATCCTGCAACGGCTGCTGGCCTGGTCCACCCATTTGTGGCCGCTCCGTCAGGTCCTTGCCCGCATCGTGCTGAAGCAGACTGCCGGCCGTGTCCGCAAGGAGCACTACCCTGCGCCGTTCGCACTGATCGAAGTCTGGCGCCGCGGTGGGTCTGACATCGGCCAGCGTCTGATACTGGAGGCCCGGTCCGTAACCCGGCTGGCCGACACCTCGACGGCGCGCAACCTGATCCGCGTGTTCTTCCTGCGCGAACGCCTCAAGGGTCTGGGGTCGGACGTCGCGCACGACATCGAGCACGTGCATGTCGTCGGCGCCGGCACCATGGGCGGCGACATTGCCGCGTGGAGTGCATTTAAAGGGTTCCAGGTCACCCTGCAGGACCGCGAGATGAAATACATCGAGCCGGCCTTGCAGCGCGCCCGCACCCTATACGAGAAGAAACTCAAGTCCGACGACAAAGTGCGCGAACCCATGGCGCGGTTGCGCGCCGATGTCGACGGCACGGGCGTGGCCGATGCCGACCTGGTGATCGAAGCCATCTACGAAAACATCGAAGCCAAGCAACAGCTGTACGCCAAGATCGAACCGCAGTTGCAGGAAAACGGACTGCTGGCCACAAACACCTCCTCAATCCCGCTGGACCAGTTGCGCGAAAACCTCGAGCGCCCGGAGCGATTCTTCGGCCTGCATTTCTTCAACCCGGTCGCCAAGATGCCGCTGGTCGAGGTAGTGCGACACGACCAGTTGGACGAACAGGCTGAAAAACGCGCACTGGCCTTCTGCAAGGCGATCGGCAAATTGCCGATCGCCGTGGCCGGCACCCCGGGCTTCCTCGTCAACCGCATCCTGATGCCGTACCTGCTCGAATCCATGCGCCTTTTGAACGAGGGCGTTCCAGGGCCGGTACTCGACAAGGCCGCGCGTAAATTTGGCATGCCGATGGGTCCGATCGAACTGGCGGATACCGTCGGTCTGGACGTGGCCGCATCGGTCGGACGGGAACTGGCCCCATTCCTTGGCCTGGATATTCCCGAGGGACTTGACGACCTGCTCGAGGAAGGCAGGCGCGGCAAGAAGGACGGCAAGGGCTTCTATGTCTGGGAAAATGGCAAGCCGGTCAAACCCGAGGTCGACCCGGACTACACTGCGGCCGCTGATCTGACCGACCGCATGCTGCTGCCGATGGTCAACGAGGCGGTGGCATGCCTGCACGACCACGTCGTCGACGAACCCGATCTGCTCGACGCAGGCGTGATCTTCGGTATTGGCTTCGCCCCGTTCCGCGGCGGACCGATCCAGTACATTCGCGAGACCGGTGCCGATGCCGTGCGCGGCAAGCTCGAGGAACTGGCCCGACGGCATGGCGATCGATTCCGTCCGCGCGACGGTTGGGACAACCCGCTGCTGAACACCACACCC
>NZ_JAQIBU010000067.1 GCF_027858935.1 Oleiagrimonas sp.
GCGATGGGGCTACGGCCCGAGCGGCGGCCTGGGCGTGGTCGTGCTGGTGGTTGTCGTGCTTTTGGTGATGGGACGGATCTAGCGTTCCCCGGGAGCATGGCCGTTCTCACCGCCAGCCGTTTTGCCATGCAGCCAGACATCCCTTTTGCGTCTGGCCGTCACGGCAAGGCCGTACGCTGGTCGATCGCGGGCCATTCGGGCATGCATTGGCGGCGCCCCGGCCTGCCAGCCATCGTTTGTGCCAGCCTCCTCCAGAAAGACGAACGGAATCCTTCAAAACCCTGGGCCTGGTCCCGCGTCATCCCGGAGCGGAGCACGTCTCTGGTGATGGTTGTGCGTTGACGTCCATACCAATGAATCCACCTGGAGGTAAGGCAATGCGTTACTTCATTCTTGCCATGGCAATACTTCTGTTTCCGGCGTACGCGATCCCGGCCCAGGCCCAGAGCCAGTTCAGCATCAGCGTCGGCAACCGCGGCACCAGCCTCGGATTCACGATGTCGACCTACCCGACGCTCGCGCGCATTCCGGGCTACCCGGTCTACTACGATCCTCGGGTGGACCGGAACTACTTCTTCTACGATGGCTTGTATTGGGTCTACCAGGACGACAACTGGTATTCGAGCCCCTGGTACAACGGTCCTTGGGATTGGGTTGACCCCAGCTATGTCCCACTGTTCGTCCTGCGCATCCCCGTGCGCTACTACCGGCGCCCACCTTCGTATTTCCGCGTCTGGCGATCCGATGCAGCCCCACGATGGGGCGAGCACTGGGGACCCAAATGGGAGCGTCAACACAGCGGATGGGATCGATGGGACCGTCGCTCCGTACCCAGGGCGGCGCCATTGCCGACCTATCAACGCCAGTACACCGGCAACCGCTATCCTCGCGACCTGCGAGAGCAACGCACGATCGAATCCCGCAGCTATCGTTATCAGCCGCGCGAAGCGAAGAGCCGACATATCCTGCAGCAGCGTCGGTACGAACCAGAGTCGCGCAATCGAAGGCAGCAGCCCGCTCGACAACAGCAAAATGACCGGGACAAACAGGAACAACCCGCTCGACAACTGCGAAATGCCCGGGACAAACAGGAACAGCCCGCTCGGCAACAGCGAAATACCCGGGGCAAACAGGAACAACACGCTCGGCAACAGCGAAATACCCGGAGCAGCCAGCAGCAGAAAGAGTCCCGCAAGCCGCAGAAACGTCAGCAGCCTGGAAAGAAAGCCCAAGGCATTGGCAAAAAAACCAGCAAGGACCGATCCAGCCAGAACAAGCAGCACCCTAACGATGGCGACAAGGGCAGGGCTTGGGATCAATGAAACAGGTGAAGACAGGAGATGAACTTCACTTCGCTGTGAAAATCCAAACTTGGAAGTGCATCGCCGACGTCCACCCAGTTTTGAGTAGCGCGGCTGTTTGGAGTCCAATCCCCCAAGCAAAGGAGATTGGACGTGAAGAAACGCTCTTCCGAACAATAGATCATCGGTTTCCTGCTTGAGGCCGTAACGGGCCTGCCCGTGAAGGAACTGTTCCGCAAGCACGGCTTCAGAGAAGCCTCCTACTACCTGTGGCGCAGCAAGTTCGGCGGCATGAATGTGTCCGACGCCAAGCGGCTGAAAGCGCTTGAGGTAGAGAACACCCGATTGAAGAAGCTACTTCCCGAGTCAATGCTGGAGAACGAAATCACCCGCGAGCCACTATAAAAGAAGTCGTGAGCGCCTCGGCACGACGGCGGCTGGCTGCATCCGAAGGGCCCAAAGTGTCGATCGATCGGTGACAGTGCAGCCATTAATTCCAAATGACAATTGAGTTGGATTTGAATTCACATGTACATTCCTACTCTCACTTCGATGATCTTAAATCGACGAGAGTGACGCATAGTGGAAAAAATGGATATCTCTCCAGATCCTCCAGCTCGAAACAAACGTTCCACATCCATCAGCAGCAAGACCGCCTCTCGGGAAACCGATTCGCAGGCCAGCCCGGATACCGGAGAATCCCCTGTTGCCGAGACCGGATATCCCGGCAACCGGGATCCCCGGTTTTACGAATCGCTCTCGCTGTGCAACGAAGCGATGTTGCGCTGCACGAGCACAATGGAGTTGTTCCAGGAATTGTGCCGCATTGCAGTGCAATCAGGTGGATTGAAACTGGCATGGGTCGGTCAAATCAATCGCGCCGATCAAACGGTGCAATCCGTGGCAAGCGCTGGCGACACGGCCATCGAATATCTGGACGATTTGCAAGTCTCCGTGGATCCGGACAGTCCATTCGGAAGTGGGCCGATTGGTACGGCCGCTCGAGAGGGTCATCCAGCCTGGTTCGAGGATTTTCTGCATGACCCCCGTACCGCCCCCTGGCATGAACGTGCCGAACGTTACGGACTGGTCGCGGGAGGTGCGTTACCACTCCTATGCAACGGTATCGTGTGTGCAGTTTTCACCCTTTATTCGGATTTACCCCAGGCTTTCGATGAGGCGGACCGGGATTTGCTGAAACGGATGACGGCGAACATCGGCTTTGCCCTGGATAAGATCCAGCAGGATGCCGAGCGCATGCATCTGCTTGATGCGCTGCGCGAATCCGAACAGCGCTATCGCTGTCTGGTTGAACAGTCCCTTACCGGTGTCTACCTGATACAGGACCAGAAAATGGTCTATGTAAACCCGCGCATGGCCGAGATGCTGGGCTATGAAAATGCCGAAGAACTGATCAACCAGAATCCGCTGATGATCGTTGCCCGGAAAGACCACGACAAGGTCACCGAGAACATACGTCTTCGCCTCACGGGCGAGGTCGCCCGGATCAGCTACAACTTCACGGCCCTGTGCAAGCAGGGCCACAGCATCGAAGTCGGTGCCAACGGCGCGCGCGCAACCTACCGCGGACACCCCGCGATCATTGGACTGATGCAGGACATCACCGAAAAATTACATGCCGAAGATCTGACCCGCCGCCATCTGGAGCAACTCGAAACTGCCTTCATGAGCACGGTGAAGATGGCGAGCAACCTGACCGATGTCCGCGATTCGTACACGTCCCACCACGCCCGGCGCGTCGGCGCAATCGCCTCGGCCATAGGCGCCGAACTGGGACTGGATGCAAACCAGCAGAAGGGCCTGTTCATTGCGGGGAGCCTGCATGACATCGGCAAGGTCAATATCCCGATGCAAATACTCTGCAACCTGGAACCTCTCACTCCGCTCGAAATGGAAATCATCCATGAGCATCCGCAGTCCGGTTATGACATCCTCAAGGATATCGATCTCCCCTGGCCGCTAGCGATGGTTGCCTACCAGCACCACGAACGCATGGACGGCAGCGGTTATCCCGAGGGTCTGCGTGGTGAACACATCATTTTGGAGGCACGCATCGTGATGGTGGCCGATGTGGTCGAATCGATGTCGCATGCGCGACCATATCGCGAGCGGCTGGGTCTGGACCTGGCCCTGGCCGAAATCGAACGCGGCATGGGAACTGTCTACGATCCCGAAGTCTCACATGCATGCCTGCAGATGTTCCGTGCACAGGGTTTCGAACTTCCGGTCTGACCACCAGCGCGGTCAATCGAGCCGCAAGTGAAATAGCTGAGGCAATGATTCGAAGCGCACCCTTTTCCCATGTGCAACCGGGTCCGCGCTGTCAGATGCGTGCATGCTGTCAGATGCATGCATGTGGCTGTAAATGATCCTTGTCCCCGATGCTTGCGTTCACAGCTAGCGGCGATCGAGTTCAACCTGCACGCCTTGCGAAACCTGGACAGCCTCGCTCAGGAGGTCGCCCAGAATGAATTGCGCCGTGTGCTCAGTCGCCAGCCAGAAACGCAGCTTCGCGGTCAGCGACGCATCCTGCCGGTAGCGCTGGATCAGCGCCTTCGCCTCGTCGTCGGAAATCGGGGAGGGGCAGTCGATCAGCTGCTGGGCCAGTTTCTTGTCCGACCGGTAGCAGT
>NZ_JAQIBU010000118.1 GCF_027858935.1 Oleiagrimonas sp.
TTGAAGGCACTGTAGGCCGCATTGCTCTTGGGCGCGATGGCAAGGTAGATGGCAAGCTGGGCCAGGCCCAACTCGCCCTCCGGACTGCCCAGGCGTTCATAGGTATCCCAGGCGTTGAGTGCCATCTGCCAGGCGCGCGGATCGGCCAGGCCGATGTCCTCCACCGCCATGCGGGTCATGCGCCGCGCCAGGTAGGCGCGGTCGCAACCTCCGTCCAGCATGCGTGTGAGCCAATATACGGCTGCGTCGGGATCGGAGCTGCGCACGGACTTGTGCAGGGCCGAGATCTGGTCGTAGAACTGTTCGCCGCCCTTGTCGAAACGGCGCGTGCGGTCGGCCAGCACCTGTTCCAGCGTGGTTTCGTCGATACGGCCATCGCGGGCCAGTTCGGCAGCGATCTCCAGCAGGGTCAGGCCGCGGCGCACATCGCCGTCGGCGGCCTGCGCGATCAGCGCCAGCGAATCCGCGTCGACCTCGAGCCCCTGCCCGCCCAGGCCACGGTCTGCATCGGCCAGCGCGCGCTTGAGTGCCGCGACGATGGACTCGCGAGCCACCGCGTCCATCACGTGCACGCGGCAGCGCGACAGCAGCGCCGAGTTGAGCTCGAACGAGGGGTTCTCCGTGGTCGCGCCGATGAACAGGATCACGCCCTTCTCTATGTGCGGCAGGAAGGCATCCTGCTGCGCCTTGTTGAAGCGGTGCACCTCGTCGACAAACAGCACTGTGCGCACGCCCTGGGCGAAGTTGCCCTCGGCTTCGGCCAACGCCTAGCGCACCTCAGGCAGGCCCGAGAGCACGGCGGAGATGGCACGGAACTCGGCGTCGGCGTATTTCGCCACCAGCAGCGCCAGGGTGGTCTTGCCGCAGCCGGGCGGCCCCCACAGCACCATCGAGTGCACGCGGCCGGCCTCCAACGCGCGGCGCAGGGCGCTGTCGGGCCCGGCAAGGCGTGGCTGGCCGACGATCTCGTCCAGGCTGCGCGGGCGCATGCGCTCGGCCAGCGGCTTCAGGGCCTCCGGCTCGGTGAACAGGCCCGGCGTGGTGGGGGCGTTACGCTGCGTCATGCCGGCATGATAGAGATTTGCCGGCTCGGCTGCATGAGCCGATGACCAAGGTGACTTCGGCGAGGACGATCACGAGACTGGGGCGAGCGTCTATCGACCCCGGCGCCTTCCGCGTCTGTTCGCAGCCGCTTGTGCACCATCTCCGCAGTCCTCGGGATCCCAAGGACTGCCTGTGCGGTGCTCAATGTAATCGCGGATCAGCCGCCGCACGACCTGGGAGGGCGTGGCGTCCTCTTCGGCGCACAGGCGTTCGAAGACCGCCTTCTTGCGTGGATCGATCAGGACCGTCAGACGGGCCGTGCGTTGTTCGATTGCCATTCGGGGAATGCTCGGCTTACACTAGATTCGCGCATCATGATAATCCAATTATCATTTCATGCTCATACTTGTTGGCGCCTGCTCCTGCCCTGACACCGGTTCTCTCGGGACGTCGAAGTGACCTATCTGCCCTTTGCGTACCCGCTGCCGGCGCTGATCACCCTGATCGCCGCATGGCTAGTGCTGGGTATGCTCGGACTGCTGCAACCGCAGCGCGTCGGATGGGTGGCACGCATGCTGTTTCCACTCGGTGCCCTGGTGGCGTTGGGCGTGGCGGCGGTGGCGGTTTCGGCGCTGCGCGCCGGCTTCACGCCGCAGGTGCTGGTACTGCCGCTCGGCCTGCCCGACCTCCCGTTCCATCTGCGCCTGGATGCATTGTCGGGTTTTTTCCTGATGCTGCTGGGCATCGCCGGTGCCGGTATCTCCATCTTTGCCGCCGGCTACTTCCGCCGGGGTGAAGGCACCTCGCCGGGCCTGCTCGGCCTGCAGTACCACGTATTCCTGGCCAGTATGGCGCTGGTGGTGCTGGCCGACGACGCCTACTTGTTCATGCTGGCGTGGGAAACCATGGCGCTGAGTTCCTATTTCCTGGTGACCTCGCAGCACCGCATTGCGGAGATCCGTCGCGCCGGCTTCATCTACCTGCTGATGGCGCACATCGGCGCGCTGTCGATCCTGCTGTGCTTCGGCGCACTGCACGGCGGTAACTGGACGATGACTTTCGACGCCATGCGCGGGGCATCGCTGTCACCGGCCTGGGCCGATGTGGCGTTCTGCCTGGCACTGTTCGGTTTCGGCGCCAAGGCCGGTTTGTTCCCCGTCCACATCTGGCTGCCCGAGGCGCATCCGGCCGCGCCTTCGCCGGTGTCGGCGATGATGAGCGGCCTGATGCTGAAGACGGCGATCTACGGCCTTCTGCGCGTGAGTATGGACCTGATGCACACGGGACCGTGGTGGTGGGGACTCGTGACGATGCTGATCGGTCTTTTCACCGCACTGTTCGGGGTGGTGTTCGCGGCTGTGCAGACGGACATGAAACGGCTGCTGGCCTATTCGTCCATCGAGAATATCGGCCTGATCATCGCCGCCGTGGGACTGGCATTGCTGGCGCGCTCGTTCGACATGAACCTGCTGGCCGCCCTGGCGCTGGCGGCGGCATTGATCCACGCCTTCAACCACGCTCTGTTCAAGAGTCTGCTGTTCCTGGCGACCGGCTCGGTGCTGCATGCCACCGGCGAGCGCAACCTGGGCAAGCTCGGCGGCCTGATCCGCTATATGCCATGGGTGGCGATGCTGGCGCTGGTCGGCACCCTGGCCATCGCCGGTCTGCCGCCACTGAACGGATTCGTGTCCGAATGGCTGTTGTTGCAGGCTTTCCTGTCGACGCCGGCGATCCCGCACAGTTTCATCAACATGATCGTGCCGCTGGGTGCCGCCGCCGTGGCGCTGACGGCGGCGCTGGCTGGCTACGTGATGGTGAAGTTCTACGGCGTGATCTTCCTCGGTCAGCCGCGCGAAGCGCAGCTGGAGCGTGCCCACGACGCCGGCGTTCTCGAACGCATCGGCCTGGCATGGCTTGCACTGGGATGCATCCTGATCGGCGTGTTTCCGCAAGTGGCTCTGGACGCCGCGGCCAGCGTCACACGTGCATTGACGGGCGCTGCCGTGCAACGTGGCGGCACGATTTGGTGGATCGCACCGGTATCGCCGGCACAGGCTTCCTACAGCGGTCTGTGGCTGCTGGCAGGCCTGCTCGGCGTGGTTGCCGTAGTCTTCGTCATCGTGCGCCTTTTCTATCACGGTCGCGTGCGACGCGTTCCACCTTGGGACTGCGGCTACCGCTGGCTGACGCCGCGCATGCAGGACACGGCCGAGGGCTTCGGCCAGCCGATCCGGCGCATCTTCGGGCCGTTCTTCCGCATCGAGCGCGAAGTACCCGCACCCGACGATGCCCAACCGCACTACGCCATCCGCATCGAGGACCGGACCTGGCGTGCGATCTACGCCCCCATCACCGCGACCGTGCGCCGTCTCGCCGACGCCGTGGCCGTACTCCAGCGCGGCCGCCTGGCGGTGTACCTGCTGTACAGCTTCCTGACCCTGATCGTGCTGCTGATGTTCGTCATATGAACATGATCGCACTGCTGCGCCAACTGGCCGAAGCCCTGCTTGCCGTCGCCCTGGCACCGTTGCTGGCCGGTTGGGTGGCGCAGTGCCGGGCCTGGTTGCAGAACCGTTCGGCGCCTTCACTGCTGCAGCCCTATCGCAAGCTGCGCAAGCTGTTCCACAAGGACGCGGTGCTTGCCGAGCATGCCTCACCGCTGTTCCGCATCACGCCTTACGTGGTGTTCGGCACGATGGTGCTGGCGGCGGCGATCATTCCTTCGGTAACCACCGACATGCCGTTTGCACGCGTGGCCGACGCCATCGCCCTGGTCGGCCTGTTCGCCACCGCGCGCGTGTTCATGGCGTTGGCGGCCATGGACATCGGCACCGCCTTCGGCACGCTCGGCGCACGCCGCGAGATGATGGTCGGCTTTCTCGCCGAGCCGGCGCTGCTGATGGTGCTGTTCAACGCCTTCCTGATGTACGGCAGCACCGCGCTGCCAACCGTGGTCCACGGCGCACTGGCTGCGCACGGACTGATCCTGCGACCGAGCCTGGCCTTCGCCGGCGTGGCCTTCGTGATGGTGCTGCTGGCCGAGAACGGACGCATCCCCATCGACAACCCGACCACGCATCTTGAGCTGACCATGATCCACGAGGCGATGCTGCTGGAGTATTCAGCGCTTCACCTTGCACTGATGGAATGGGCCGCGTGGCTGAAGCTGTTCAATTACGCCTGCATCGGGTTTGCATTGTTCGCCCCCTGGGGCATCGCCCTGCATGCCGACACGACCTCGCCGTTGCTGCTGGCCCTAGCCCTGCTGCTGCTCAAGCTGGCCGTGGCCGGTGGTGCCCTGGCTGTGATCGAAACCGTATCGGCCAAGCTGCGCGTGTTCCGCGCCCCCGAATTCCTCAGTACGGCCTTCCTGCTCGCCGTGCTCGGTATCCTCGTGCATCTTCAGCTGAGGTCCTGACCATGCACATGCCTTCGCTCGCCACCCAGTTTCTGCATGTGCTCGCCGCCGGCCTGCTGATGATCTCGTTCGCGATGCTGGCCCAGCGCCGCATTCGCCGGCTGATCGTGCTGCTGGCCTGGCAGGGCGCCATGCTCTCGGCCTCGACGCTGCTGGTGGCGATCACCGCCCATCAGTCGCACCTGTACTATTCGGCGGCGCTGACCCTGGCGCTGAAAGTGATCGTTCTGCCCTGGATCCTGATGCGGCTGATGAAGCGGCTGGGCATCGCCGGCGACATCGAACCGCTGGTCAACATTTCCACCCTGCTGCTGGTCGGCCTGGCGCTGGTGATCTTCGCCTTCGGCCTGGCGCAACCGATCAGCGCGCTGGCGACGACGGTGACCCGGCAGGCCCTTGGCATCGCGCTGGCGGTGATCCTGCTGGCATTCCTGATGATCATCGCCCGGCGCAAGGCGGTGACCCAGGTGATCGGCATCCTGGCGCTGGAGAACGGCCTGTTCTTCGCCGCCACCAGCGCCACCTACGGCATGCCAATGGTGGTCGAACTGGGCATCGCGCTGGACCTGCTGGTCGGCGTGTTCGTGTTCGGCATCTTCTTCTTCCACATCCGCGAGCAGTTCGACAGCCTCGATCTGCATCACTTCGAAGCGCTCAAGGAGGATTGACGTGGAACTGCTGCTGGTCCTCGTCACGCCCCTGCTCGGCGCCCTGCTGCTGGCCTTCGCCGGCGCGCATCGGCGCGCGCCGGAAATCAACGTCACCACCAGCCTGGCCACGCTGGGCTTTGCCGTGTTGCTGGTGCTGCGCGTGATCCGGCATGGGCCGATGACGGTCGCAAATGAGCAATTCTTCGTCGATCCGTTCAATGTGTTCCTGATCGCGCTGACCGCCTTCGTGGGTTTCACCACCGCGCTGTTCTCGCGCCCGTACATGCGCATCGAGGAGGACCGCGGTCGCCTCACCCCGGCGCGCCTGCGCCTGTACCACAGCATGTACCAGATGTTCATGGCTTCGATGCTGGTAGCGCTGTCGACCAACAACATGGGCCTGCTGTGGGTGGCGATGGAGGCGGCAACGCTGTCGACCGTGCTGCTGGTGTCGCTGTATCGCACCCGCGAGAGCATCGAGGCGGCCTGGAAGTACTTCATCCTGTGCGGCGTCGGCATCGCCCTGGCGCTGTTCGGCACCATCCTGCTGTACGTGGCCGCCGAAGGCGTGCTCGGCCACGAGGGCATGCACGCCCTGCTGTGGACCCACCTCAATGCGGTCAAAGGACACATGGAGCCGACCGTGGTCGGCCTGGCCTTCGTGTTCCTGCTGGTCGGCTATGGCACCAAGGTCGGCTTGGCACCGCTGCACAACTGGCTGCCCGACGCCCACGCCGAAGGCCCGACCCCGGTCTCGGCGGTGCTCTCGGGCCTGCTGCTCAACGTCGCCATGTACGCGGTGGTGCGCTGCAAGGTGCTGGCCGACGGCGCCATGCATTCGCTGCTGCCGGGGCGCATGCTGATGGCCCTGGGCCTGCTGAGCATGTTGCTGGCGGGTTTCTTCCTGTGGCGCCAACGCGACATCAAGCGCCTGTTCGGCTACTCGTCGATCGAGCATATGGGCATCATCTCCTTCGCCTTCGGCATGGGTGGCCCGCTGGCCAACTTCGCCGCGCTGCTGCACATGACGGTGCACTCGCTGACCAAATCGGCGATCTTCTTCACCGCCGGTCACGCGGCGCAGGTGGCTGATACCCAGCGCATCGACGGCATCCGCGGACTGCTCGTGGTCAGCCCGACGGTGGGCTGGGGCCTTATGCTGGGCACGCTGGCCATACTGGGCACGCCGCCGTTCGGCGTATTCACCAGCGAATACCTGGTGTTGACCACGGCCATGCGCGACCACCCCAGGGCCATCCCGGTGCTGCTGATTGCCCTGGTCGTGGCCTTCGCCGGCATCTTCCGCCACGTGCAGCCGATGGTGTTCGGAGAGACCGACGCGAAGCCGCTGCCGCACTCGCCCGCGCTGCTGCCGGTATTCGCACATCTGGCCCTGGTGTTGATGCTGGGAGTGTACATACCGCCGGCGCTGGCGCATTTGTACCGCCTGGCTGCCCACCTGATCGGGTGAACGCGATGAGCATGGACACCCTTGAACACGTTGCCTTTCGACTGCCGTCGAACGTGACCGTTTCACGCGTCGCTCTCGATGCCGAGGGCTGGCGCCGGGCGGCTGACAGCATGCAGCAGGCCGGCGCGGGCCTGCTGACACTGTGGGGCAGCGACGATCGCGATCGCGATGGCCATTTTCGCATCCATGCCGCCTATCTGGCGCGCCAGCGGCTGTGGGTGATCGACCATGCCATGCCGACCGGGACGACCGTCTATCCCTCGCTGGCGACGCTGTTCCCGGTTGCCGATCGTCTGCAGCGCGCCGTCCGCGACCTGCTCGGCATGCATGCCGACGGCGGTGACGGACGCCCCTGGCTGCGCCATGGCGGCTGGCCAGAATCGGTGTTCCCGTTGCGTCGCGACGTCGATCCAGCGCAAGCCCATGCGATCGAGTCCAGCGCCTACCCCTTCGTACGCGTCAGTGGCGATGGTGTGCACGAGATACCCGTCGGTCCAGTCCACGCCGGTACCATCGAACCCGGGCATTTCCGATTCTCCCTGGTCGGCGAAAAAGTGCTGCGTCTGGAACCGCGTCTGGGCTATACGCACAAGGGCGTTGCCAAACGCTTCGAATCGATGCGCCTTCACGACGGCCATCGGCTGGCCGCGCGTGTGTGCGGCGACTCCACCGTCGCCTTCGGGTGGGCCTACTGCTCCGCACTGGAGTCGATGACCGCGACCGTCGTGCCACCTCGCGCCGTGACATTGCGCGCGCTGGCTCTGGAATTGGAGCGTGTGGCCAATCACCTGGGCGACCTGGGCGCGCTGGGCAACGATGCCGGGCTGGCTTTCGGCCTGACACAGTTCTCCGCGCTCAAGGAACGCCTGCTGCGCCGTCATGCCGAAGCTTTCGGCCAGCGCTACCTGTTCGACCTGGTGATCCCGGGTGGCGTATCCGTGGATCCCCAGGCGCTTGCGCTGGACGCTCTAGCGGCCGAACTGGCGAGCATCGAGCGGGACGTGCGTGAACTGCGCACGCTCTATACCGACCATGCCGGCCTTCAGGACCGGCTGCAGGGCACCGGCTGCGTGGGCCAGGCGCAAGCGCGGGCACTGGGCGCGCTGGGCCTGGTCGCGCGCGCCTGCGGCCTTGAGCATGATCTTCGCGCCGACATGCCCTGGCCGCCCTACGACCAGCTCACGCCGATCGTCGCCGCCTGCGCGGACGGTGATGTCGCGGCACGCGTGAAGGTGCGCTTCGCAGAGGCACTGGAGTCGTTGCGACTGTGTCGCCAGTGGCTGGGCGACATGCCCACGGGCGAGGTATGTATCGAGCTTTCCGAAACGGGACCCGGACAGCTGGGCATCGGCTTGATCGAAGGCTGGCGCGGACCCGTCATGGTGGCGCTGGAAAGTGGCATCAACGGCGGCATCCGTCGCTGCCACGTACACGATCCATCCTGGCAGAACTGGCTGCTTCTGGAGTGGGCGGTGCTGAACAACATCGTGGCCGACTTCCCGCTGATCAACAAATCCTTCAACCTTTCCTACAGCGGACACGACGGGTAGGCAGCGATGTTCGACATACTTTTACGTATCCAGCGCACCGGCAGTCTGAGCAAAACCAGGCCGCATGCCATGAAGTCGGCCACGCCCGACACACTGCAGGCGAAGTTGCACAAGACCTACGGCCGGGCGTTATGCATCCGTCATGTCGACGCCGGTTCGTGCAACGGTTGCGAACTGGAAATCCAGGCGCTGGGCAATCCCTACTACAACCTGGAAGGTACCGGCATCCACTTCGTCGCCAGCCCGCGCCATGCCGATCTGCTGCTGGTCACCGGGCCGGTGTCGGTGAACATGGAGGAGGCGCTGAGACGCACCTACGATGCCATGCCCACGCCGAAATGGGTGATCGCCGTCGGCGATTGCGCGGCCTGCGGCGGCATCTTCGGCAGCAGTTATGCCAGCCGCGGCGCCGTGGACAACATCATCCCCGTCGATGTCGTGGTCAATGGCTGTCCGCCGTCACCCACGGCGCTGCTGCAAGCCATCGTCGAAGTCACCGCGAGCGCGCCGCGCAGCGAGCGCGCCTGAACGTCCCCAACCGCTGCAACAGCACCGCTATGGCTGCAGCGGACGAACCTCCGGAATGCCCCGGGTATCACCGATCACATCGGCGCCCTTGGGCGGCGTGAAGTTGAACAGCGAGGCCGCAAGCTTCGGGTTGCGTTGCCAGTCGCTGAACCGAATCACCGATTGAGCGCCCAACCGATCGGTGAAGCGCATCTCGGCCAGGCCGTGTGCATCAAATCCCAGCTGCGCGGACTGGATGTTCTGCGCTTTGTTGCGCGGTGTGATTTTCATCCAGGCCAGCCCGTCATGCGTGCCCAGATCGGTGACCGTGAACTCCTTGTCAAGGCGCTTTGGATCCGTGAGCACCGTGAGAGGGCTGTGCGACTCGCTGCGACTCTGTTGCTGCACGGTCACCTGTTCCAGGTCCGGATCGTAGGTCCATACATGGCTGCCGTCTGCAACGATAAGCTGCTTGTAGGGGGTTTGGGTCTGCCAGCGGAACAGTCGCGGGGTCTGCAGCGCAACAGTACCGGAGCTGGTCTGCTTCTTGTGGCCGTTGGCATCGGTCATGGTCTGGGTGAAATGGCCGCGGAGGGCATGCAGATCGTGTGCAAACGCATCCAGGCGTGCACGGGCACTGTCGCCTGCATGCGCCGCCAGCGAGACCAGGATCAGGGACAGCAAGAGCGGTACGAAGCGGTTATTCATGGATGATGGACCTGGGCAAATGAACATGCGGGAGCCGGATCACTCCTGCAGGCATGGTGAATGCATCTCGTTGAAGCACGGCTGAAGCGTTCAGTCACGGGGCGGCGGCGGCGCCAGGACCTCGCGGGTGCCGTTGTGCTGGGGCGAGCTGACCACACCATCAGCCTCCATCTGCTCGATCAACCGCGCAGCACGGTTGTAGCCGATTCTGAGGTGCCTCTGCACGCCCGAAATCGAGGCGCGGCGGGTCTGGGTGACCACGGCCACAGCCTTGTCGTAAAGCACGGCATCGCCACCCGCACCATCATCGGCATCCTGCGGCAGGCCCGATTCGCTGATCACCTTGCCGTCGCCCATCGACTGCACTTCCTCGAGCACGCCCTCGACGTAATCGGGCTCGCCCTGGGATTTCAGCCACTCGACCACGCCATGAACCTCGTGGTCGTCGACAAAGGCGCCATGCACGCGCTCGGGCGTCGCAGTGCCCGGGGGCAGATACAGCATGTCGCCATGCCCCAGCAGGGTCTCCGCCCCGGATTGGTCCAGGATGGTGCGTGAATCGATCTTGCTGGAGACCTGGAATGCGATCCGCGTCGGAATATTGGCCTTGATCAGCCCGGTGATCACGTCCACCGACGGACGCTGCGTGGCCAGGATCAGGTGGATGCCGGCGGCACGGGCCTTCTGTGCCAGGCGCGCGATCAGTTCTTCGACCTTCTTGCCAACGATCATCATCATGTCGGCGAACTCGTCGATGATGACCACGATATGCGGCTGCGCCTCGAGCGGTTCGGCGGTGCGTTCCGGCTGCTGCGGATCGGGCTTGAACAGTGGGTCCAGCAAGGGCTGTCCGGCCGCCTTGGCCTCGCGCAGCTTCTTGTTGAAGCCGGCCAGATTGCGCACGCCTACCGCGGCCATCAGCTTGTAGCGGCGTTCCATTTCGGCCACGCACCAGCGCAATGCATTGGCTGCTTCCTTCATGTCGGTGACCACCGGCGCCAAAAGGTGCGGGATGCCCTCGTACACGGAGAGCTCCAGCATCTTCGGGTCGATCATGATCAGGCGCACGTCCTTGGCCGCCGATTTGTACAGCAAGCTCAAGACCATGGCGTTGACGGCCACCGACTTGCCCGAACCGGTGGTTCCTGCCACAAGCAGATGCGGCATCTTGGACAGGTCCACCACCACCGGCCGGCCACCGATACCCTTGCCCAGCGCCAGCGAAAGCGGACTGCGTGCGGCATCGTACTCTTTCGATCGCAGGATCTCGGACAGGTACACGATCTCGCGTTTCGAGTTGGGGATCTCCAGGCCGATCACGTTCTTGCCCGGAATCACGTCCACCACGCGCACGCTGACCACGGACAGGCCGCGGGCAATGTCCTTGTCCAGATTGGAGACCTGGCTGCCGCGCACCCCGGGGGCCGGCTCCAGCTCGAAACGCGTGATCACCGGACCGGGATAAACGCCAACCACACGCGCCTCGATACGAAAGTCCTTGAGTTTGAGTTCGACCTGGCGGGAAAGCACTTCCAGCGCATCCTCGCTGTAGCCCGGACCCTGTGGTGGCGGATCGTCCAGCAGCGACAGCGGCGGCAGCTCCCCCTTGGCCGAGGAACCCTTGAACAGCGGGATCTGCGACTCACGCGAGGCGCGCTCGCTCTTTTCCATCTTCGGCTCGATCGATTCGATGCGGATCGGTTCGCGCCGGGCCTGCTTGATGGCCTCGACCTTCTTCACGGCGGTACGTTCGGCACGCGCTGCACGGGCTGCGAAAAAATCCGGTGCCCGGCGGATACGCCCGCCAATCCACGCCACCACGACAAGTACGGTGCGGCCCGTCCAGTCCATCAACTTGAACCAGGACAGGCCTGTCGCCAGCGTCACCGCAACCAGAAGCAGCGCCAGCAGGAACAACGGCGTCGCGTTGCCGAAGGCATGCCCAAGCGACCCACTTACCGCGCGTCCCAGCACACCACCGGAACCCGCCGGCGCCACCATGTGCTGATCAAAACTGAGCGTAGCCAGTCCCGGCCCGACGATGAAGAAAAGTACGAAGCCGACCAGCCGAAGGGCCGGCTCGTAGGGCGTCATCGCTGGATCGTCGACATCGCGACGCAGGACCCTGAGACCCAGTGCCAGCAGCAGCAACGGAAATGCGTACGCCACCATGCCGAACAAATAACGCAACAGATCGGCAATCCAGGCCCCGACCATGCCGCCAAAATTGTGCACCGTGCCGACTTGCGCTGCATGCGACCAGCTGGGGTCCTGTTCGCTGTAGCTGAACAGGCAGACCAGCAGGTAGATCGCTACCGGAACCAGCAAAAGAACGCCGGCTTCACGCAAGCGCCGGCGCAGATCCTCGCTCAGACCTGTCTCCGTTGGCTTGGTCACGGTCTTTGCGCCAGTCTTGCGTGCCACGTCTGATAATACCTCAACAAGTCAGGGCAAACGCATGAATATACGAGCTTTATACCATGTCCTTCAACGCAGGGTGGAGAATCTCGCCGCCCTCGACATTGATGCCCACGCGCAGGGGCTCATGCTCGCGCCAGGTCGCGCCGGCCGCAAGTCGCTGCACATATGGCAGGATCGCGGCTGAAATGGCCTGCGAGGAGGTCTGCTGTACCGCACCTGGCATGTTGGTCACGGCGAAATGGGTCACGCCGTGCACGTCATAGGTGGGATCGGCCCAGGTGGTCGGCCTGGAGGTCTCGAAACACCCCCCTTGGTCAATGGAGATATCCACCAGCACGCTGCCCTTCTCCATGGTCTCGACCATCGCCTCGGTCACCACGCGTGGCGCCTTGGCACTGGGAATGAGCACCGCACCCACGACCAGGTCGGCATCGGCGACGTGATCGGACACGGCCTGCTCGTAGGCGTACAGCGCAGTGACATTGTGGCCCAGTGCCATCATCTCGGCCATGCGATCCTGACGCTTGTCGAACACGATCACGTTGGCGCCGGACTGTGCGGCCAGCATGGCGGCGGCGCCTCCGGCGGCCCCGGCGCCCAGCACCACCACCTTGCCGCGCTCGGCCGAGGCCAGCCCGCCCAGCAACTTGCCCTTGCCGCCCTGCGGTCGGTGAAGCAGCGTGGTACCCACCTGCGTGGCGATGCGCCCGGCGATGATCGACATCGGCGTCAGCAGCGGCAGAGAGCCGTTTTCCTCGACCGACTCGAAGGCCACGCCGGTCAGGCCAATCTCCAGCAGGCGTTTGGTCAGCTCCGGTTCGGCGGCCAGGTGCAGGTAGCAGAACAGCAAATGGTGCTTCTCGAGATGCTCAAGATCGCCGGCAATCGGCTCCTTGACCTTGACGATGAGTTCGCCGGCTTCGTAGAGAGCCGCGGCGTCGGCGGCGATCTGCACGCCAACCTGGCTGTAGGCCTCGTCCGCGAAGCCGCTTCTCTCGCCCGCGCCGGATTGGATGAACACCTCGTGGCCGCGCCGGACCAGGTCGCCGGCCGCGGCCGGTACCAGGGCTACGCGCCCTTCAAGTGTCTTGGTTTCGGAAGGAATGCCGATACGCATGGGACGAAAACCTCGTACATACTGCTGCAGGAAAAAAACACGCCGCGCGGGTTTGCGCAGCGCACTGACCGATACACCTTGAATCGACGCCCCGTCTTCCCCATGCTTTCCACTAGCGCAGCGCTTGCCCGCACCCGCGCGATGCAGTTGTAGGCACCGTGTGACTAGGGCGGAAAACGCTCCGGAAGGAGCCGGCGAACGCGAACCGAACAAGCCGCATCAAACCTCAAGGATTATACATGAGCACTCCCAAGCACAGCCGTCTGCTGATCCTCGGCTCCGGCCCGGCCGGCTACACCGCGGCAGTCTACGCCGCCCGAGCCAACCTCAAGCCCACCATGATCACGGGCCTGGAACAGGGCGGCCAGCTGATGACCACCACCGACGTCGACAACTGGCCCGGCGACAACAACGGCGTGCAGGGTCCTGATCTGATGAAACGCATGGCCGAACATGCCGAGCGTTTCGAGACCGAAATGGTGTTTGACCATATCCACACCGCCGATCTCAAGCATCGCCCTTTCCGCCTCAAGGGCGACAGCGGCGAGTACACCTGTGACGCACTGATCATCACTACAGGCGCAACCGCAAAGTATCTCGGCCTGCCCTCCGAGGAACACTTCAAGGGCAAGGGCGTGTCGGCCTGCGCCACCTGCGACGGATTCTTTTTCCGCGAGCAGGACGTAGCGGTGATCGGCGGTGGCAATACGGCCGTGGAAGAAGCCTTGTACCTGGCCAATATCTGTCGCAAGGTCTACCTGGTACACCGCCGCGATTCGCTGCGAGCCGAGAAGATCATGCAGGACAAATTGTTTGAAAAGGTCGCCGCCGGCAAGGTCGAGATGGTCTGGAATCACACGCTCGACGAAGTACTGGGCGACGATTCGGGCGTATCTGGAGTGCGCGTCAAAAACGTCAACGACGACAGCACCCGCGACCTTGAGGTCACCGGTATGTTCGTGGCCATCGGCCACACCCCCAACACCGGTATCTTCGACGGGCAGCTGGACATGAAGGGCGGCTATATCACCATCCAGAGCGGCCTGGACGGCATGGCCACCATGTGTTCCGTACCGGGCGTGTTCGCCGCCGGCGATGTCGCCGACCAGGTCTATCGCCAGGCCGTCACATCGGCCGGCTTCGGCTGCATGGCCGCGCTGGATGCCGAACGCTGGCTCGACCTGGAGAACCTGAACGGCTGAGTGCGGCCCCGGATCGCGATCTGCACACTCGCAAACCGCCTGCATGACCGCCAGTTGCAGATCATGCCCGGTAGGCATTTCCGGAGAAGCGGGTCTGTGCACGTACAATGAAACCATGCACGAAGCCCGCTTCCACGAATCCATGAACGACATTGATGCCCGTGCGTGGGATGCCCTCGCCGGTGATTCGAATCCGTTCCTTTCGCATGCCTTTCTCGCCGGGCTCGAGCGGCACGATTGCATACGTGCCGAATGGGGCTGGAAGGCCTATCCGCTGACCCTGCACGACGGCGAGCGCATGGTCGCCGCGGCGCCCGTGTATGTAAAAGGCAACTCGCACGGTGAATATGTCTTCGACTGGGGCTGGGCCCACGCTTTCGAGAGCGCGGGCGGCGCCTACTACCCCAAATTCCTGGTCGGCGTGCCCTATTCCCCGATCCCGGGACCACGTCTGCTGACCGGCGGTGCACCTGAAGCGCCCAAGCTGCGTCGGGATCTTCTCAAGGCCCTGACGAACGAAACACATCGTCTTGGCCTGTCGTCAGTACACGTCAATTTTCTGCTTGAAGAAGAACTGGATGGCTTCGACGACACCTGGTTGGCAAGGCAGGACATCCAGTATCACTGGCACAACCGGGACTACTACACCAGCTTCGAGGATTTTCTTTCGGCGCTGAAACACAAGAAGCGCAAGAATATCCGTCAGGAGCGTCGACAGGTCGCAGATTCCGGCATCAACTGCAGCATGCAGCCTGCAGCACACTTGTCCACGGACGACTTGCATCAGGTGCATGCGCTTTACCAGAACACATTCGACGAGAAGGGCAACCACGCCGCGTTGACCGCGCCATTCTTTGCTCACCTTGCCGAAACCTTCGGCGAGCGCATGCTGGTCGCCCTTGCCCGTCGTGACAACGTGATCCTTGCCATGGCGCTGTTTCTCGCCGGGCCCGATACCCTGTACGGACGCTACTGGGGCACAAGCCAGGACATTCCCGGATTGCACTTCGAACTGTGCTACTACCAGGGCATCGAATACGCCATTGCCCACGGACTGGAGCGCTTCGAGCCGGGCGCGCAGGGCCGCCACAAGATGGCACGCGGCTTCCTTCCGGCACGCACCCATTCGCGACATTACCTGGATCATCCAGGCCTGCGGTCGGCAGTCGCCGTCGCACTCGCCCATGAGGCCGAGGACATCGAGGCGTACCATCAGGAATTGCTGACACACTCGCCCTACACCGTCCGATGAATGCACTGCCGATCGAGGTGATCGCTGCCGGCGCGCCGCCGAATTTTCCGCCGACCGAACGCGCGCTTGCAGTCCCCAACGGATTGCTCGCCCTGGGGGGCGACCTTGCTCCTGAACGCCTGCTGGCCGCCTATGCGCACGGCATCTTCCCCTGGTATGGCGAGAACGAACCCATCCTGTGGTGGTCACCCGACCCACGTTGCGTGTTCGACACCGATGCGATCCACGTCAGTCGCAGCCTGCGGCGCCAACTTCGCCACTCGAGGTGGACACTGAGCATCAATCAGGCCTTTGACGCCGTGATCGAAGCCTGCGCTGCGCCGCGCGAGGACGCGGGAGGAACCTGGATCGTACCGTCGATGATGGCGGCTTACCGCAATCTGCATCGGCTGGGGCATGCGCACAGCATGGAGGTCTGGGATGGTGAACATCTGGTGGGCGGCCTCTACGGTGTCGCCGTCGGTCGCCTGTTCTGCGGCGAATCGATGTTCAGTCGTGAAAACGGCGGCTCCAAGATCGCCCTGCTTGGTCTTTGCAGGCACCTGCAACGGCATGGCTATCCGTTGCTGGATGCCCAGGTGACCAATCCCCATCTGTTGCGCATGGGCGCACGCGAAGTCCCGCGCGCGCGTTTCATGGTCCGGGTGAATGCCTTGGTGGAACGGACCCCGGACGGCGACCCATGGACCTGCGGCGTGGGTACCGAAACCGCTGCCGGGCTGCTCGAATAGCCCGCGATCCGCAGGAGTCAGTCGCCGCGTGAAGCGAAATGCGTGGCGATGTAGTCCTCGACCAGGCCAATAAACTCCGTTGCGATACCTTCCCCTCGCAGGGTCACGGTCTTCTTGCCGTCGACAAATACCGGGGCCGATGG
>NZ_JAQIBU010000208.1 GCF_027858935.1 Oleiagrimonas sp.
ATGATCAGGCGCAGGTACTTGGAAGGCTTGACCGCGGTGTGGCCGAACATCTCGCGTATGTTGAGGACGCCCAGGCCACGAACCTCGAGCAGGTCGCGGATCAACGACGGGCAGGTGCCGTCGATCACGTCGGGCGCGATCTGGGTGAATTCGGTGGCATCGTCGGCCACCAGGCGATGGCCACGGGTGACCAGTTCCAGCGCCAGCTCGCTCTTGCCCGAGCCGGGGGCGCCGGTGATCAGCACGCCAATCGAGTAGACCTCCATGAACACGCCGTGCAGCGTCACCTGGCGTGCCAGGCTGCGTGCCAGGTGATATTGCAGCCAGGTCAGCAGCTCATGCCCGCGCTTGGTGCTGACCCACAGGGGGGTGTCCGATTCCTCGGCCGCTTCGCGCAGGTCAGAGGGCACGCTCTGGTCCTTGCTGATGACCAGCGCAATGGGGTCGTTGGAGGTGATCTTCTGCACGGTTTCCCAGCGCTGGCGCGATTCCAGGGCGTCGAGGTAGCGCAGCTCCTCGGTGCCGATGATCTGCACCTTGTTGGGATAGATGATGTTGAGATAGCCGACCAGCGAAGGACGCCGCGACTGGGTCCTGCGGGTCTCGAGCGCGCGCGATTCTCCACGCAGGCCCGCGACCCAGCGCAGGGCCATGCGATCCTTCACATCGTCGAAAAGTTGTCGAGCAGTCAGCTGTTCCACGCGCGGCACTCGGGCCAGGAGCCTGACTTCATTGTGCCAGTTTGCGCGGAGCGCGTCGCGCGGTTCGTGGGGGGGCGAGCGTCGCCCCGGACCATTGTCGCGGCCCGGGGCGACGCGATTTTCAGCTTGCGCGCATCTGGCGCACTTCGGCGCGGTGATGGTCGGTCAGCTTTTCCTTGTGTTTGCGCAGCTGGGCGACGAGCTTGTCGATCAGCACGTCGATGGACGCATACATGTCGGCGTCCGCGGCTTCGGCATGAACGGTGGCTCCGGCGGCATTGACCGTGCCTTCGGCGCGTTGTTCGAGCTTCTCCACGCTCAAGACCACGGTGAGCGAGGTGATGTTGTCGAAATGGCGCGTGAGGCGGTCGAGTTTGGCATGCAGATGATCTCGCAATGCCGGGGTGACTTCGATCTGGTGGCCGCTGAGTTGAACATGCATGGTCGCCTCCTGTTCTGGGACATGAGCCACCGGTCGTGGTGGCGTTGGGCCGGTTGATTCCGGCACCGGGTTTTGGCTTGTGATGGTCAACGCCATGCATCCCCTGAATGGAACCGCCAGGCGGTTGCCGGGGTGGATGGCATGCGTTGTCGTCGTGTTCTTGATCGCGTTTGCTGTACTCCTGTAGTTGTGACGTTTCCCTCGGCAGCAGGTTCCCGTCAGTGGGTCATCCGGCTCGCTGGCGTTCAGTCGAGCTGGGGATTCGCAACAGTTCCCGATATTTGGCCACGGTGCGGCGCGCCACCTGGATACCGCGCTCATGCAGATGATCGGCCAGCGCCTTGTCCGACAGCGGGTGGCTGGCATCCTCCTCGTCCACCAGTTTGCGCAACATGGCCTGGATCGCGGTGGCCGAAGCGCTGCCACCGGACTCGGTGGACACGCCGGAAGAAAAGAAATACTTGAACTCGTAGGTGCCGCGCGGCGTGTGCAGGTACTTGCGGGTGGTCACGCGGGAGATGGTCGACTCGTGCATGTCGACCTGCTCGGCGACTTCACGCAGCACCAGCGGTCGCATGGCTTCGGGGCCGTAATTGAGAAACGCGCTCTGGCGGCGGACGATGGCCTCGGCCACTTTCAGGATGGTCTCGGCGCGCGACTGCAGGCTTTTCAGCAGCCAGCGGGCCTCCTGCATGCGTCCGCGCAGGTAGGCGGCATCCTCGCGGCTGGCCTTCTGGATCAGGCCGCAGTAGTGCTGGTTCAGGCTCAGCCTGGGCTGGGTTTCGCTGCTCAGGGAGACGCGCCAGCGGGCACCGTCTTTCCAGGTATAGGCATCCGGGGTGACGAATTCGACGGGCGTGGGGTCGAGCGCGGCGCCTGGTTTGGGGTCGAGGTTGCGGATCAGGGCGCTGGCCTGGGACACGTCCTCGATTTCAGCCTTGAGCTTGGAAGCCAGTCGCTTGAAGTCGTTGCGTGCCAGCAGGTCCAGGCCCACTTCGACGATGCCGCAGGCAAGATCCAGCAGCGGCGTATCCTGCTCCAGTTGCAGCAATTGGCTGAGCAGGCAATCACGCAGGTCCAGGCTGGCCACGCCCGTGGGGTCGAAACGCTGAATGCGTTTGCGCACGGCTTCGACCTCGGCCTCGTCGAAATGCAGTTCGCGGGGCAGGGCGGCCAGGACCGGGGTGATGCCCTCGTGCAGATATCCGTCGTCGTCGAGCGAGTCGATCAGGGCCAGCGCGATGGCGTGTTCGCGCGGGTTGAAAGGTTCCAGGTTGAGTTGCCAGGACAGGTGTTCGCGAAGTCCCTCGGGCGCGGCGTTCTGGGGCTCGAAATCCTCGTCCTCGCCTGTGCCGGCCCCGCTGCCCGATCCGCTGCTGCGAGTGTAGCTTTCGGCGATGCGGGCCGGATCGTTTTCCCAATCGGTCTCCAGGCTCGTGCTCTCTGACCCGGCTTCCTGTTCGGCGACCGGAGCGGCCTCGACCTCGCCGGAAGCGCTCTCGGCATCGACTTCTTGGGTGGCGTCCTCGGACTCTTCGGCAAATTCCAGCAGTGGATTGCTCTCGGTCAGCACCCTGAGTTCTGTTTCCAGCTCAAGCTGGGACAACTGCAACAGCCGGATGGCCTGCTGTAGTTGCGGCGTCAGCGCAAGTTGCTGGTTGAGACGGAGGTGGAGACCGGGTTTCATCCGTCACCGTGGTGAATGAGTCATGCTCATCCTAACCCCAAGGCGCGCAACCGACCAGCATGGCGTGGCGCACGCCGGGATAAGGCTCGCAGAGCGGCTCACAAACGGAATTCGTGGCCCAGGTAGACTTCGCGCACCTTGCTGTCGGCCAGGATATGTGCAGGATTGCCGCGCGCCAGGACCTCGCCCTCATTGAGGATGTAGGCGCGGTCGCAGATGCCCAGGGTTTCGCGCACGTTGTGGTCGGTGATCAGCACGCCGATACCGCGGTCCTTGAGGTGGCGCACGATGCGCTGGATCTCGCCGACGGAGATCGGGTCGACACCGGCAAATGGCTCGTCCAGGAGCATGTAGCGGGGCCTGCCGGCCAGGGCGCGTGCAATTTCCACGCGACGGCGTTCACCGCCGGACAGGCTGATGCCCTTCTGGCTGGCGATATGGCTGATCTTCAGTTCATCCAGCAGCGACTCCAGTTCCCTGGAGCGGTCGCCGGCATCCAGGTCCTGGCGCAACTCGAGCACGGCCAGGATGTTGTCGGCCACCGTCAAGCTGCGGAATACCGAAGGCTCCTGGGGCAGGTAGCCGATCCCGCGGCGGGCGCGCTCATGCATGGGCAGGCCGGTGATGTCGTGCTTGTCCAGGCGGATGCTCCCCGCGTCCGCCGGGATCAGGCCCACCACCATGTAGAAGCAGGTGGTCTTGCCGGCGCCGTTGGGCCCCAGCAGGCCCACCACCTCGCCCTCGCGGATCGAGAAGCCGAAGTTGCGTACCACCTGGCGCTGGCGAAAGCGTTTTTGCAGGCCTTGTGCCGAGAGCATATGCGATTCAATTTCCGCTGGTGGCGGTGTGTGCCGGTTTTGTGCCGGGTGTGGCCGGCGTCGAGCGCGCCTTGAAGATCAGGTGGACCCGGTTGTCGCCCGAGCTCTGCGCAGTCATGGTGCTGTTGCGGGTGTCATAGACCAGCTTGTCGCCACTGGCGCTGCCACGACCGGCCTGTTTGACGCGGGCATGTCCGGTCAGGATCGCAATGCCCTTGGCCACGTCATAGCTGATGGAATCGGCATCACCGGTCATCAGGTTGCCATTGTCGTCGACCTGCTGGATGTGCGCCTTGCCAGTCAGCACCACGCGCTTGACCTGGGATTGACTGTCGAAATGGATGGTGCCGTTGTCTCCCGTGGCTTTCAAGCTGCCCTGGGTGATCACGACGTCGCCCTTGAGGTGGCTGATGCCGTTGGGACTCGCCGTGGCGTCGGCCGACTGCGCGGACACGTTGACCGGCTGCGAGCGGTCGCTCTGCTTTGCATGCGCAGACACACTCAGCAGGCCGGCGGCCAGTACTAGGCAACAGGCCAGCGTCACGCATGGCCGGCTAGGGCTGCGTGCCACTCGGAAGGAACGTGCCATGGAAGTCATGCAATAGCTCCATATGCTGGTTGTTGAAATCGGCCCGCATGCCGGTCCCGGTCATGCGGGTGGTGCCCTGCACGATCGCCACATGCTGATCGGTCTCAAGGCGGTTCTGATGCGGCCAGGCGGTCACGTCCGAGGTGTCGATCTGCGCACTGGCCTGGCCATCGAAGGCGGGGCGCTGCATGTGCACCTCACCCTGCAGCTTGATCAGGTTGCCGTTGGCGCTGATCCATCCATACGCGGCATGGCCGGTCCAGGGCTTGCCCGGCGAGCCGTTCTTGGGTGGAAGCACAAACCGGGGCTGGTTGATGTACATCGATGCATCGCCCTCACGTCGTTCCAGTTGCGGTGCGCTGAGCTGGTAGGCCATGTGGCCCTTGGGCCCGTACCCGTCCAGGGTGAACTCGTGCAGGGTATAGCTGGAACGTGGCGGTCCGACCATCTGTTGCGGTTTGGACGCCGGTTCGAGCCACCACAGCAGCCCCTGGACCACGCCGATGGCCAGCGCCAGGGCGAACAGGCTGGTCAGGAGACGCCTCGTGGTCACAGCCAGTGCTCGCGTTCGGTATCGGACTTGTCCTGTATCGCCAGGATCAGGTCGCAGACCTCGCGCGCGGCGCCTTCGCCACCACGTCGCCGGGTCTGCCAGTGTGCATGTTCGACGATCCACGGATGCGCATTGGCCACGGCGACGGCCAGTCCGGCCATGCGCATCGGCGCAAGATCGGGCAGATCGTCGCCGACAAAGGCCGCCTGCTCGGCCTTGAGCCCGAGCGCGTCGAGCAGTTCGGTCAAGCTCGCGCGCTTGTTGTCCTGGCCCTGGTACACATGCGTGATGCCCAGGTCGCGTGCACGCTCGGAAAGCGCATGACTGACGCGCGCGGTAATGAAGGCGACCTCGATCCCATGCGCATGCAGCCGCTTGATGCCGAGCCCGTCGTGGGCATGGAACAGCTTGATTTCGCGGCCACCCTCGCCGTACCACAGGCGGCCATCGGTGAGTGTGCCGTCCACGTCGAAAGCGACCAGGCGCACCCGCCCGGCGCGTTCACGCACGTCGTCGGGGACATCGGTCAGGTAATCGTGGGGCATGGCGAGGGACGGTGCCGGAAGCGCTGACGGCATGCTACCAGAGGCCGGTCAGGCCGGCTTGCCGCAGCAGGCCTTCAGACCACGCGGGCGCGCAGCAGGTCGTGGATGTTCAGCGCGCCGACCACGCGGTTCTCGTCGTCGACCACAAGCAGCGCATGAATCTGGTGATTTTCCATCACCTGTGCCGCTTCCACGGCCAGCTTGTCGGCGCTCAATGTCTTGGGCTTGCGCGTCATCAGGTCCTCGACCTTGACGTGGCGCAGGTCCACGTTGTGGTCGTCCACCGCGCGGCGCAGGTCACCGTCGGTGAACACGCCCAGCAGGCGTTGCTCGCCATCCACCACGGCGGTCATGCCCAGTCGCTTGCGGGTCATTTCCATCAGTGCCGCGGTCAGGCTGGACCCCGGGCCCACGCTCGGGATGCCCTCGCCGTGATGCATGATGTCGCCGATGTGCAGCAGCAGGCGCCGGCCCAGGCTGCCGGCCGGGTGCGAGCGTGCAAAGTCGTCGGAAGTGAAGCCACGGGCCTCCAGGAGCGCAACCGACAGCGCGTCGCCCATCACCAGCGCGGCGGTGGTGCTCGCGGTCGGCGCGAGGCCCAGCGGGCAGGCTTCTGCGGGCACGCTGACGTCCAGATGCGTGTCCGCCTGATGGGCCAGCGAGGAGCGCGGGTTTCCGGTCATGGCGATCAGCGGGATGCCCTGGCGCTTGATCACCGGAAGGATGAACAGTACCTCGTCGGTCTCGCCCGAGTTGGACAGGGCCAGCACCACGTCCTCGGGCAGGATCATGCCCAGGTCGCCATGGCTGGCTTCGCCGGGATGCACGAAGAACGACGGCGTGCCGGTCGAAGCCAGGGTGGCGGCGATCTTGCGCGCAATGTGCCCGGACTTGCCCATGCCGATCACCACCACACGACCGCGACAGGCCAGGATGATGCGGCAGGCGGCACTGAATTGGCCGTCAATACGGGGTTCCAGCGAACGGATTGCCGCAGCTTCGGTGGCGATCACCGTGCGGGCACTGCGTGCCAGGCTGTCGGAAGAGACAGCCGTCTGGGCCAGGGGAGCCGGTGCGGTTCGCGTATTCATGTGCCTCTCTGGATAGGCGTCGTAAGATCCGGATGGCCTGAACGAGGAGCTGCGAGCGACGGTCCTTGTCGTTCCTGTGCCACAGGTTTTCCATTACCATGCCATGATCGCATTTTACATTTGTTTGACGGTTTGCCTACGTGCACTGCGTTCAGCTTGTGTATTGCATTGCAAAAGTGCCCCTACCGCCCGCAGAGCCCAACGAAGATTTGCCATGATGGATCCCGCACGCATCAAAGACCTGATCGAAAACGGCCTGGTGGAAGCCCGTGCCGATGTACGCGGAGCCGATGGCGTGCATTTCGAGGCTGATGTGATCTGCGGTGCCTTTGCCGGCAAGCTCCCTCTTGCGCGTCACCGCATGGTCTACGCCACTCTGGGGGAGCTGATGGGTGGCGAGATTCATGCGTTGAGCCTGAAGACCCTGACCCCCGAGGAAGCCCGCGAGCGCGGTGTTGCCGTCGCCGGACAGCCTTGAGGCGCCGGGTCTCCCAGTAACCGGGCCGTCCGCGAGCCTGCGCCTTGCGCATGCGCCCGTACGGTCCACCGAGGATATACACGAACATGGCAAAAATCGTCATTTCCGGCGGTGCTCCGCTTTCGGGAGAAATCCAGATCTCCGGCGCCAAGAACGCCGTGCTGCCGATCCTGGCCGCCTGCCTGCTGGCCGATGAGCCGGTCAGCATCGGCAACGTGCCGCACCTGCACGATGTCACCACCACGATGGAGCTGCTTGGCCGGATGGGTGTGCAACTGGTGCTGGACGACCGCATGACGATCGAGGTCGACCCAAGGCCGACCGACCGTTTCTTTGCGCCCTATGACCTGGTCAAGACGATGCGCGCCTCGATCCTGGTGCTCGGTCCCCTGGTGGCGCGCTTCGGCCAGGCCGAGGTCTCCCTCCCGGGCGGCTGCCAGATCGGCTCGCGACCGGTGGACCAGCACATTCGCGGTCTGCAGGCCCTGGGCGCAGAGGTCATTGTGGAAAATGGCTACATCAAGGCGCGCGCCAAGCGCCTGAAGGGCGCGCGCATCGTCATGGACATGGTCACCGTGACCGGTACCGAGAACATCATGATGGCGGCCACGCTGGCCTCGGGCACCACCGTCATCGAGAACGCCGCGCAGGAACCGGAAGTGGTCGACCTGGCCAACTGCCTCAATGCCATGGGTGCCCAGATCGAGGGCGCGGGTACCGCCACGCTGGTGATCCACGGCGTTGAGCGCCTGCACGGATGCCATTATGACGTGCTGCCGGATCGCATCGAGACTGGTACGTTCCTGATTGCCGCGGCCATCACCGGTGGCAGGGTGCGTACGCGCAATGCACGACCGGCCACCCTCGACTCGGTCCTGGCCAAGCTGGAGGAGACCGGTGCCCAGCTGAATGTCGGCAAGGACTGGATCGAGCTGGACATGCGCGGCCGGCGCCCGCGTTCGGTCAGCATCAGCACTGCGCCGTATCCGGCTTTTCCGACCGACATGCAGGCCCAGTTCACGGCGCTCAACTGCGTGGCCGAAGGGGTCGGCGTGATCACCGAGACCGTGTTCGAGAATCGTTTCATGCACGTGCACGAACTGCAGCGCCTGGGAGCGGATATCCAGCTGGAAGGCAACACGGCCATCATCAAGGGCGTGGGCAAGATGAGCGGTGCGCCCATCATGGCCACCGACCTGCGCGCTTCGGCATGCCTGGTCCTGGCCGGTCTGGTCGCAGGCGGCGATACCACCGTGGACCGCGTGTACCACATCGACCGCGGCTACGAGAACATCGAGGAAAAACTCGGCGCGCTGGGCGCCAAGATCCGTCGCCTGCCCAATTGATTTGCTGGGTAAACCCCCTGCAACCAAGCGCGGAGCAGGTGCCTGCAGAGCCGATGCGACGAGCCGCCAGCGGCATCTTCGCCAGCACGGCACGCGCCCGCAGCATTGCGCCGCAGGGGCGCGTGTCAATTGCGCGTGAAGCGTTGCAGCAGCAGTGAAAGCTTGTCCTTGCCGTCCTTCCTGAGTTTCACCGGAATGGGGTAACGGCCGGGGACGTACCAGGCGGAAAACGCCTTGTCCTTGTCGATTCGGTCCACGCGATCGGCCCGGTAACGACCCACCGGGACGTCGAGCACGCGGTCACCGGTCACGCGGTAGTGCTGCATTTCAACGCGATCCTTGACCGCCACCGGCAGCGTGATGTCGTGCGCGCCCCCCGCCAGCGCGAGTCCCAGGGCAAGCGGTATCGCGTGCTGGTCGACAAGGCCGTCGTGGACGGGGTACTGATGCATCTTGCCGTCCTGGGTCACATGCACCGTGCCCGTGCTCCAGTCGACGTGGACGTGCCGCTTGCGATCCTTGAAGGCGACGTTCATGTGATAGCGGTAGTCCACCGTCTCGGGTCGACCGTTGCGCCAGCGCAGCAGCGAATTCTCGTCAAGGCTCGCGCCCAGCAGCCCGGCCAGGCCGGAAGTGCCGCGCATCTTCGAGATATAGCGCCAGGTGCCGTCGGACTGGGCTCGCAGGGTCATGCTCACCGTACCGATGGTGTTGCCATTGCGCAGTACCTGATAGCGCGCCGTGAATGCATGCGGCGTGGTGCCGGCAAACACGTTTCCCGCGACCAGCAGGGCCAGGCCGGCCAGAAAAATGCCGATTGGATGTCGTGTATGCATGCGGACAGTCTGCGTGTACGAATCTGAATCGTGGCCGACAAAAACGACTCAGGCTCGCTGCAGCGCCTGATCCACAAGGCGCAGCGGCTGTTCGAGCGGGATCGTGTCCAGCGTCACGACAGCATCGTGCAGGCCAAGCCGTTCCTCGGCGATCAGCTTGACCACGGCGGGCAGCAGGCGGTGCTCGAAGGGCAGCAGGCGTGCGGCAAGCGTGGTTTCGGTATCGTCAGCGCGCACGTCGATGTGCGCCTGGGCAATGACCGGGCCACCGTCCAGTTCAGCGCTGACGAAGTGCACGCTGGCGCCGTGCTCGTGGTCACCCGCTTCAAGCGCACGACGGTGCGTGTGCAGGCCGCGGTAGCGCGGCAGCAGGGACGGGTGCACGTTGATCATGCGGCCCGTCCAGGGCGCGATGGCCTCGGCGTCAAGGATCCGCATGAATCCTGCCAACACCACCAGTTCGGCGCCGCTGGCGGCCACTCGCGCGAACAGGTCGAGGTCGAAATCGCGTCGCGTGCGGTAGCCGGAAGGGTCCAGCGCCACGGTGGGTATTGCTGCCGATTCCGCGCGCCTCAGGGCAGCGGCTTCGGCGTGGTCGCTTGCGACCAGCCGGAATTCAAGCGGCAACTGGCCTGTGTTGCAGGCATGCATCAGCGCTTCGAGGTTGCTGCCGCGGCCGGAGGCCAGCACGGCGATGGGCAACGGCTTGTGCTCGGTCACGGGATGCGGGTCCACCGGTTCAGTGCATGTGCACGCGACGATCGTCCGTCACGCGCTCGACCTGGCCGATCACCTGTGCACCGAGGCCGTGTTCGCCCAGCAAGCGGATGGCTGCGTCGGCCTGGTCGGGAGTCAGGATCACGGTGAAGCCGATGCCGCAATTGAAGGTGCGCCACATTTCCTCTCGCGCCAGCCTGCCTTCGCGTTGCAGCCAGTCGAACACCGCAGGGAGTGTCCAGCGGCTGGTGTCCAGCTCGATGCCGAGACCGTCCGGGACCACGCGGATGATGTTTTCAAGCAGGCCGCCGCCCGTGATATGTGCCATGCCGTGTACCGGCAAGGTCTTGAGCAGCTCCAGCACGGGCTTCACATACAACGTGGTGGGCGCCATCAAGGCGTCGGCCAGCGGACGACCGTCGAGGTCCATGTCCAGAGGATTTCCGGCTCGTTCCAGCACGCGGCGGATCAACGAATAGCCGTTGGAGTGCGGTCCGGATGCGTCCACGCCCACGATCAAGTCGCCGGCCACGATGGCGCTGCCATCGAGCAGAGCGGATTTTTCCACCGCGCCGACGGTGAAGCCGGCCAGATCGTATTCGCCGGGCGGGTACATGTCCGGCATTTCCGCCGTCTCTCCGCCGATCAGAGCGCAGCCGGCCAGTTCGCAACCGCGCGCGATACCGCCGACCACGGCCACCGCGATTTCCACGTCCAGTTTGCCGGTCGCGAAATAGTCCAGGAAGAACAGGGGCTCGGCGCCCTGCACCAGTACGTCGTTGACGCACATGCCGACCAGGTCGATACCGATGGTGTCGTGGCGGTTCAATTGCTGGGCCAGCTTGAGCTTGGTGCCGACGCCATCGGTACCCGACACCAGGACCGGTTCACGATAGCTGTTGGAGAGGTCGAACAGCGCACCGAATCCGCCGAGTCCACCCATCACTTCCGGGCGCATGCTGCGCTTGACCATGGGCTTGATGCGCTCGACCAGCGCATTTCCGGCATCGATGTCCACGCCGGCAGCGCGGTAGGTAAGGGCGTCGTTGTCGGCGGCCATGCGTGCAACCCGGGTCGTCGTGAGGCGGAAGGGCGGGGTCGCTGTTGCGACTGCGCTGCCCGTTAAAGAGGCCCATGATAGACGTTGCGGCCCCGATTGGGCAGACTTTCAGGCCTGAGTTGCGCCGTTTTGCCTTGTTTTCAAACGTGTGAGTGTCCCGATGCGTATCCGTACCCTGCTTTTCATCCTCGTTGCAGCCCTGTGTGCCGCGCTTCCGATGCACCCGGCACGGGCCCAGAGCGCAGGCTACAAGGTCACCATTCCGGTCACTGATACCACTGCTGCGCAACGCAACCATGCCTTCGCCGTCGGTCTCGGCATGGTGCTCACGCGCCAGGTTGGAAATACCATCACCGGCGCGCAGGGATATTCCGATGCCCTGGGCAAGGCGGCCAACCTCGTGCAGAACTACCAGTACCAGCGTGCGCCCGCGGGCAGCGCAAGCCCTTTCGTGCTTCAGGTGAGCTTCGATACCGCCGCGGTGCAACAACTGGCCCAGACCCTGCAAAAGCAGCTGCAGTCGGCCGCGGACGAGGTTCCCGGTGCCATCGTGACGCAGGGTGGCAAGGGTACGCTGTGGGTTTCCCACATGGATTCGGCGATGGATCTTGCGCATCTGCTTGCCTTGCTGCGCAGCGATAACCGGGTGAAATCGGTCGAGCCGATTGCTGCCGACGGACACGGGGTCATGCTCCAGATCAGCACTTCCGCCCCGCTGCAGGTGGTGCTCGGCAGCCTGAAATCGAAAGGTCATCTGCAACCGGATGCCATTGCGCATTCAGGTGCGAACGCCAGCATGAACTGGCTGCGGTGAGGCACACGGGAGCGGCGGGAAGCGATGAAATCCGGCAAGGAAACGGCCTGGCGACACCTGCCCAATTTCATTTCGTTGGTACGCATTGCATTGGTATTGCCGGTCGCAGTGCTGATCACGCGCGAGCACTACAGCATGGCGCTATGGCTGGCGCTGGCGGCGGGTCTTTCGGACGCCTTCGATGGCTGGCTGGCAAGGCATTTCGGTTGGCGCAGCCGGTTGGGCGCGTTGCTCGACCCGGCGGCCGACAAGCTCCTGCTGATGACGTGCTACCTGGTGCTGGCGCTGATGCAGGTATTGCCATTGTGGCTGGCCCTGCTGGTGCTGGGTCGCGACCTGGTGATCCTCGGTGGCGCGCTGGGCTATCGCCTGTGGATCGGTCCGTTCAAGGCGCAGCCCCGGCGACTGGCCAAGTTGAGTACCATGCTGCAGATCCTGTTCGTATTGCTGGTGCTGCTGCGCAACAGCGCGTTTGCGTCCATGCAGGTGCAGCCGCTGGGATGGCTGGTGGCTGTCCTGACAGTGGCCAGCGGCGTGGACTACGTGATCCACTGGTTGGCCCGCGCTCGTCGCCAGCGAGTCGCTTTCCGACCCTGTTCCCGGAGCGTGCCTCATGACGCCTGACCTCACGCGCCGCTGGCAGGGCATGGCCCTGCTGTTTGCCGTCCTCGTATTGCTGTGGTTGTTGGCCCCGGTGGTGATGCCGTTCGCGATCGCCGCCGGCTTTGCCTATCTGGGCGACCCGCTGGCCGATCGCCTGGAACGCCTGCACATGAGCCGCACCCTGGCAGTCAGCGTGGTGTTCACCTGCATGACGCTGGTGCTGGTCGGCATGCTGGTGCTGTTGATTCCCCTGTTGCAGCACCAAGTGACCAACCTCATCAACAACATACCCGGCTATGTGCAATGGCTGCGTACCACGCTGCTGCCCTGGCTTCGGGAGCACCTGCACCTGAATGCCTCCGCGTTTGACAGCAAGCGCATCGTCGCCGCCCTGAAGGCGCATATCGGCTCGGTCAGCGGCACGGCAGCGAGCGTGCTCGGCCAGGTTTCGCGCTCCGGGCTGGGGCTGATCGAAAGCATCACCAACCTGGTCCTGATTCCGGTGGTCACGTTCTATCTGCTGCGCGACTGGGACGTGATGCTGGCGCGCATCGACAGCATGCTCCCGCGTCGCAAGCAGGCGATCATCCGCCGTCTGGCGCACGAGTCGGATCAGGTGCTGGGGTCGTTCGTGCGCGGTCAGTTGCTGGTGATGCTGGCGCTGGGCGTGTTCTACGGTCTGGGCCTGACGGTGATCGGTATTTCGGTCGGCCCCCTGATCGGCATGATCGCTGGGTTGCTGAGTTTCGTGCCCTACCTCGGGTTCATCATCGGCCTCGTGATCAGCCTGATTGCAGCATTGGTCCAGTTCGGAGACTGGCTGCATGTGCTGCTGGTGCTGCTGGTGTTTGCCATCGGACAGATGCTGGAAGGCTATGTACTGGTGCCGCGCCTGGTCGGCAACAAGATCGGCCTGCATCCCGTGGCGGTGATCTTCGCCGTGATGGCGGGTGGGCAATTGTTCGGCTTTCTTGGTGTGTTGCTGGCCCTGCCGGCGACCTCGGTGATCATGGTGCTGCTGCGCTATGGCTACCAGCGCTATCGTGACAGTGACCTGTACGGTGAGCTTCCGCGGCGCATTGATCCGGATCCGGTCGAGACGCCTGCCGAAGCGCGCTCCGGCACGCACGCCGCGGATCTGGACGACACGGACGAACTGCAATTGTGACCCAGCTTCCCCTGGCCCTGCGCTGGCCCCGGCGCCAGCGCTTCGAACATTTCCATGCAGGCGAAAGCGCCGTGGCCGTGGCCGCGGTGCAGCGTGCCGCGACCGAAGCCGACGCGCCCTGGGTGTTCCTGGCCGGCCCGGCCGCAAGCGGCAAGACCCATCTGCTGGCTGCTGCTTGCCAGGAGGCCAGCGATGGCGGACGCCGTGTGCAATACCTGCCGCTGGACGCGCTGCGCGGACCGGCGGCCTCGGCTATCCGCGGCAGCGGTGGCTGCGCCCTTCTGGCGCTGGATGCAGTGGACGCGATATGCGGTGAACTGGAGGCCGAGCATGCGCTTTTCGACCTCTACAACCGTAGCCGTGCGGAAGGCATGACGCTGCTTTTTGCTGCGCGCCAGCCACCGGCGCAACTGGCGCTGGCCCTGCCGGACCTGCGCTCAAGGCTGGGTGCATGCACCCTGGCGAAGCTGCATCCACTGGGCGAGGCGCAGCGCCGGCATGTGTTGCGCACGCGCGCCCGTGCCCGCGGCATTGAACTGGATGATGCGGTGATGGACTGGCTGTTCCTGCATCATGCGCGTGACCTGGGGACCCTGGGCGCATTGCTCGACGATATCGACCGCGCCTCGCTGGCGGCCAAACGCCGCGTCACGCTGCCGTTTCTGCGTGAATTGCTGAAACGCGATGAGCCGGATCAGGCGGACGGGCCCGGGTAAGGCCTGCGGCCGCATCCAGGTTGCGCGGGTGTTGTGCGAGCTCAGGCCTTGAGCAGTATTGGCGGCAGTGTCTCGCCAGCCACGCGCACCATGGCCGGTACCAGGTGGTGATTGGCGGCGATCAGGTTGCCACTTTCGGGCAGGCCGTCGCGGCCGGAGAAATCGGTGAACGTACCTCCCGCCTCGCGCACCAGCAGGCAGCCGGCCGCCAGGTCCCAGGGCTTGAGGCCGATCTCGAAGTAGCCATCAAAGCGGCCGGCGGCCGTGTAGGCCAGGTCCAGCGCGGCCGAGCCGGTGCGGCGGATGTCCTCGGCCTGGGTCAGCAGCTTGCGGGTCATGTCCAGCTGCGCATCCAGGTGGGCGCGCTGGCGATACGGAAAGCCGGTGGCCAGCATCGCGCCGTCCAGGCTTTCGCGCTTGCCCACGCGCAGGCGGCGGTCGTTGAGATAGGCGCCGTCGCCCTTGCTGCTGGTGAACAGCTCGTCGCGCAACGGATCGTAGATCACGGCGTACATCGGTTCGCCGTGATCAAGCATGGCAATGGAGACGCAAAAGTGCGGGATGCCACGCAGGTAGTTGTGGGTGCCGTCCAGCGGGTCGATGACCCACATCAGTGGCCCCTTGCCGGTCTGCCCGGATTCCTCGCCGAGGAAGGCATGGCGCGGATAGGCGCGCTTGAGTTCGCGGATGATCTCGGCCTCGGCCGCGCGGTCGACCTCGGAGACGAAATCCATGCGCTGCTTTTCGACGACATTGACGCTGTCGAGGCGATTCATGTAGCGAAGAATCACGCTACCAGCGGCGCGCGCGGCGCGTACCGCGACATTGACTGCAGGTCTGGGCATGGTCGTCCGGGCTGTAAAGAACGGGGGTCGCGACACTGCCGCGAAGGCGGGCAAGCTTAGCAGAGCGGCAGGGGCGCCCCCAAATGTCTGTAAACTCCGACGTTTCGATCCATGCCACCGAACGATTGCCATGACCGACGACCAAGCCCGCCACCATGTCCGTTTTGTCCTGGTGCGCACCTCGCACCCCGGCAACATCGGCAGCGCCGCCCGCGCCATTTGCACCATGGGATTCGAGCGCCTGGACCTGGTCACGCCGCAGCGCTTTCCCGATCCGGAGGCCGATGCGCTGGCGGCCGGTGCCCCGGGCGTGCTGGACGGCGCAGGGGTTCACGGCGACTTGCCGCAGGCGCTGACCGGATGTTCCCTGGCGCTGGGGCTGAGCGCGCGTCGGCGTGGCGTCACGCTGCCGGAATTGACGCCGCAGGAAGGCGCCCGGCAGGCCTGGCAGGCTGCCAGCGAGGGGCGCGAGGTGGCGTTGGTGTTCGGCAACGAGCAGAGCGGCCTGGCCAACGACGAGCTGGCGCATTGCCACGCCATGGTGCGCATTCCCAGCGTCGAGGACTACAGCTCACTGAACCTGGCCCAGGCGGTGCAGGTGGTGGCTTACGAGCTGCGCCTGGCCATGCTCCATGGGGTCGATGTCGAGATGCCGAAGCCGGGCGATCCGCCCGCAAATCTGGATCAGATGGAGCAGTTCTTCATGCACCTGACCCAGGCGCTGGAGGATATCCAGTTCCACAAGGGGCGTTCGCCGCGCACGATCGAGTTGCGACTGCGCAAGCTTTTCCTGCGCGCCCGTCCCGATCAGCGCGAGCTGCGCATCCTGCACGGCATCCTGGCCGAGGCGCAGCGCGTGCAGCGGAAACTGGAAAAGGCATTGGCCGGCGACTGAGGCGCCGGTTCAGAACAACTGCATCAAGGCGCTCAGTACGCTCTTGCTCAATACCACCGTGAGCACGATGGTGGCCAACGATACCAGCCACAGGCCCAGGAGCAGGGCGCCGTCCTGTTCGATCAGGGCCATCGCATAGGCCAGCATCAACATGCCGAACAGATAGTTGGTGAACGGAATCGGCAGGGCCAGCAAGAATCCCATCAAGGTCAGCAGCAGCCCGGTGAAAAGGCTGGCGCAGCCGCGGGTGAGCACGCGCATGCGTGGACGGCACAGGTGTTCCAGGCGGCGCAGAAGCGGCAGGGTACGCTCCAGGAAGCGCTGGACCGACGTGCGTCGCAGCGGTCGATGGCGCAGCCGTGCAGGCACCCAGGGATAGCGCATGCCGATCAGCATCTGCAGCCCGAGCACGATGATCATGCTGCCCATGATGCCGCCAATGCCGATCGGTGCAGGAATGAAATTCGGAATCGCCAGCAACAGCAGCACGCAGCCGAAGGCGCGACCCTGCAACGGAACGAGCAGGGTCTCCAGGGTCAGAAAGGGGCTGTTCCCGGCCGCAAGAGTATCGGTCAGGATCTGCGTCGTGTGTTGTCTGCGCATGGGCAGCTCAGGCCTTGGCCTCGCTGGTCGTGCCCGGGTCGGTGCTGACCCGTACGCGGTCGATGCGGGCGCCATCGATGTTGGCGACCTCGAAACGCCAGCCCCGCCAGCTGAAGGCGTCACCGATTTGCGGGATACGCGCGAACGCGGCCATGACCATGCCGGCCACGGTGTTGAAGTCGTGTTCCTCCTCGTTGGGCAGGTGTTCCAGGTGCAGCAGTTCGCGCAGGTCCTCGGTGGCCAGGCTGCCCTCGACCACCCAGCTGCCGTCGGGGTGGCGCATGATCGGAGACTGCTCGGTACCCTCGCCTGTCTGGTTCTGCCCGACCACGGCCGAAAGAAGATCGTTGAGTGTGACCAGGCCCTCGATGTCGCCGTACTCGTCAACCACCAGCGCGACCTGGGTCTCGGCGTCGCGGAACTGCTCGAGCAGATCCAGCGCACGTGCGGTCTCCGGCACGTACAGGGGCTTGACGATGTTGCGGAAAAGGTTGGTCTGGCCCTGCAGCATGCCGTCCAGGATGCGCTTGACCTCGACGACACCGATGACCTCGCTCTCGTCGCCGCGATAGACCGGAAAGCGTGAAAAGGCATGTTGCTGAAGGACCTCCAGGTTCTCCTCGCGCGGTGCCGCGGCGTCCAGCCAGGCGATACGCGTGCGCGGGGTCATCACGCTGTCCACCGGGCGGTCGCCCAGGCGCAACACGCGGTTGACCATGTTGTGCTCGTCGGCGTCGAGCACGCCCTGTTCGGCGCCTTCAGCCACCAGCATGCGGATTTCCTCCTCGGTGACCGACGATTGCCGCGCGCGATTCAGCCGCAGGGACTTCAGGATCAAGCTGCTGGCGCCGTTCAGGGTCCACACGAACGGCGAGCTCAGGCGCGAGAGCACCAGCATCGGGATGGCAATGGCCGTTGCCAGTCGTTCGGGTGCGACCAGTGCCACGCGCTTGGGCACCAGTTCACCAATCACGATCTGCGCCACCGTGACCACCAGGAAACCGGCCAGCCATCCCAGGACCGTGGCGTAGGGGGTCAGCCAGACCAGATCCATCGCATCCACCAGCGCGGTAAAGCGCGCTCCCAGTGAAGCGCCGGTCACAGCACCGGTGATCAACATCACCAGGGTGATGCCGACCTGCACGGTGGACAGGAAGCGGTCCGGATGTTCGGCCAGTTGCAGCGCTACGCGTGCGCGCGCGCTCTGCCTCGCCATCTGCTTCAGGCGGCTCTTGCGCGAGGCGATAATGGCCATTTCGGAAAGGGCAAAGAAGCCGTTGAAAATGGCCAGCAACAGGATCAGTCCCAGTTCGGTCAGCATGCGGTAGCGGAGTTGCCTTGGGAGCGTATACGGCAGTGTACCTGTCTTTGGTGGTCACACGCCGGGGCGGAAGGATGGGGCATGGGCTTCAGTTCGCGGGGGCATAGACCTTGGCTTCGAGCATGCGACCGCGTGCGCCACGTGTTGCCAGATGCAGGGCGCTAGCGGCCAGTTCGCGCGGATCGATCCAGGTCTGTGGGTCGACATCCGGCATGGCGTGGCGGTTGCCCGGTGTGTCGACGGCTGCCATGGGATACAGGATGGCCACGTCGACGCCCTGCGGTGCCACTTCGGCATGCACGGACTTGAGCCAGGTGATGAGCGCCGCCTTGGAGGCGGCGTAGGGCCCCATCGAAGCACCACCATCAATGGCCGCGGCTGCACCCACGCCGAGGATCAGGCCATGTCCGTTCTCGAGCATGCCCGGCAAGACGGCGCGGGTGGCGTTGAAGGCAGTACGCAGGTTGATGTCCATCTGCGCCTCAAGCTGCGCCATGGACGTGTCCGTGGCACTGCTCATGTCGAAACCGCCGGCGATGTTGAGCAGGGCATCGGCATGGCCCAGTTGTTTCTCCAGGTCGCCGATAGCCGTGCGCGCCGCGTCCTCGTTGGCCAGGTTCGCCACGGCTACGGCGGCATCCGCGCAGGTCTGCTTCGCGCGCTGGCTCTCATTCTCGCTGTAGGCGATCAGGCCGAGCTTCCAGCCAGCCTCGGCGAAGGCCTCGATGATATAGCCGGCGATGGCGCCTCCGGCGCCGGTGATGATCGCGGTGGGCTGGGACATCTTCTGCTCCGTGTATGTACAGACCGTCGATTATCCCATACGTGTCGGGGCGGACTCGAACCGGTCAGGAATACGCCGCCGGCAGGGTCCATTTGCGCGCGACATGTAGCCGCGTAGCCCGGATAAGCAAAGCGCACCCGGGACACACCTTGCCACCAGCATGCGTTGATTTCCCGACCACGCATGACCGTGTTCTCATCTGCAGAAAAGAACGGCCAACAGGCTTACAACGCATCCCCTTCCTGGTTGATCAGCTGCTCGAGGCGGTCGCCGAGTCCCGCCAGATCGGTGATCAGGCTCTCCAGTTCCTCGGCGGTCAGCAGCTCGTACGGGCGGTTTTCGCACAGCTGCAGATAGGGCGAGCCGTCCAGATCGCTGACGGCCAGGTAGCCGACGCGCTGCTCCCAGTTGAAGCGCAGGCAGCGGCGGGCATCGACGCCAGTCAGCGGGCCGACCGGGGTGGAGATGCGCAGGTACTTGCGCTCGACCTCGTCCTCGAGTTCGGCCAGGTACATGCCCTGTGAACGTCCGTCGGGCAGGTCGACATCGAAACTGATCAGATAGGGATCGTTGTGCCGCAGCGCATGGCTTGTGGCGAGATGGGAGCGGATGGCTTCGAAATGCTGCATGATTCGGGTTCCAAGTCTGGCCCGTACACTGTGGATAGCGTAGCAGCGGATGAAGGAGTCCTACCTGAACATCTTCCATGCCGTGGCCGCCATCCCCGCCGGGCGCGTGGCCAGCTATGGCCAGATTGCCGCCCGCGCGGGATTGCCCGGGCGGGCGCGCATGGTGGGTCATGTGCTGGGACAACACGCCGGGGGCGCGCCGCTGCCCTGGCATCGGGTATTGTGCGCCGACGGGAGGATCGCCTTTGCATCCGGCAGCCGTGGCTATCGTGAGCAGGTCCGCCGCTTGAAGGCTGAAGGCGTGGACGTGCGCAATGGTCGCATCCGGATGCAGGATTTCGGCATGGACCACGACCTCGACCGCGAGTTGTGGGGCATGCCCGACTGAAACTCGAACCCTTGACCTACACGTGCGGCGGGCATGCGCCATTCGCAGGCTTCGGGCGGTTTGCTAGCATCGTGCGATGACCACTCCGCTCGATATCCTCAGCAACGTCTTCGGTTATTCCGCTTTCCGCGGTCGCCAGCAGTCCGTCATTGATCACGTCGTCGGCGGCGGGGATGCCATGGTCCTGATGCCAACCGGCGGCGGCAAGTCCTTGTGTTACCAGATCCCTGCATTGCTGCGCCCGGGTACGGCCATCGTGGTGTCGCCACTGATCGCGCTGATGCAGGACCAGGTCGAGGCGCTGCACCAATTCGGTGTGAGTGCTGCCTTTCTCAACTCCAGCCTGGAAGGAGCCGCCCAGGCCGAGGTTGAGCGGCGTTTCCTGGGCGGTGGACTCAAGTTGTTGTACGTGGCGCCGGAGCGCTTGCTTACAGGGCGTTTCCTGGAGCTGATGGGGCGTGTGGAGCTGTCGCTTTTTGCCATTGACGAAGCGCACTGCGTATCCCAGTGGGGTCACGATTTTCGCCCCGAATACCGCCAGCTGACCGTGCTGCACGAACGCTTTCCCGAAGTGCCGCGCATTGCCCTCACGGCGACCGCGGATACCCCCACTCGCGGCGAGATCGTCGAGCGGCTGGCGTTGCAGGATGCCGAGCAGTTCATCGCCAGTTTCGACCGGCCCAACATCCGCTACAGCATCGTGCACAAGGATCAGCCGAAACAGCAGCTCAAGGCGTTCCTCAAGGGCCGGGAAGGCGAGTCGGGCATCGTCTATTGCCTGTCGCGGCGCAAGGTCGAGGAAACTGCCGAATGGCTGGTCGGGCAGGGCGTCAGCGCGGTGCCTTACCACGCTGGCCTGGAGGCGGCCACGCGCAGCGCCAACCAGCAGCGGTTCCTGCGCGAGGACGGCATCGTGGTCTGTGCCACCATCGCCTTCGGCATGGGCATCGACAAGCCGGATGTGCGCTTCGTCGCCCACCTGGACCTGCCCAAGAGCCTGGAGGGGTACTACCAGGAGACCGGCCGTGCCGGTCGCGATGGCCTGCCCGCCGAGGCCTGGATGGCGTACGGACTCAATGACCTGGTGACCCTGGCGCAGTTCATCCAGCGCTCCGAGGCCAGCGAGGAGCGCAAACGCCTGGAACGCAGCAAACTCGATGCGCTGCTGGCCTTTGCCGAGACCACGGCCTGCCGCCGGCAGCGCCTGCTGGGGTATTTCGGTGAAGAGCGGGCCGAGCCCTGCGGCAACTGCGACAACTGCCTGGACCCGCCACCGACCTGGGACGCCACCGAGGCCGCGCAGATGGCGTTGTCGTGCGTGTATCGCACCGGACAGCGCTATGGCACCGGTTATCTGATCGACGTGCTGCTGGGCAAGGACAACGATCGCGTGCGCTCGAACGAGCACGACAGCCTGAACGTGTTCGGCATCGGTGGTGAGCTTGATGCCAGGCAGTGGCGGGGTGTATTTCGCCAGTTGGTGGCCGCGGGTCTGCTGGCGCCGGACACGGAAGGCTACGGCAGCCTGCGCCTGACCGAAGAGGCGCGCCCTGTGTTGCGTGGCGAACGTGCGCTGCATCTGCGGCGCGAGCCTGATCGCTTGCAGCGACGTGCTTCGCGCCGTGGTTCCGGTGCGGGCGGCGAACGCCGCAGCCTGGAGATTGCCGCGCACGAGGAGCCTTTGTGGAACGCCTTGCGCGAGGCGCGCGCGCGGCTGGCCCGGGAGCAGGGCGTGCCGGCCTATGTGATCTTCCACGACGCCACCCTGTACGCCATGCTGCGTGAACGCCCCGAGGACCGTGAGGCCCTGGCCGCCATCAGCGGCATTGGCGAACGCAAACTCGAGCGCTACGGCGAGGATTTTCTCAAGGTGTTGCAGGATGCCTGAGCATTGCACGTCACCGGTAACATCCAGAGCGGTGCTTCACTCAACGCGCAGGCCTTGGTCACTGGCCGAAAGCATGGCGGCGTCGGCCAGTGCCCCCTTTCGGCGCCCGACGCTTGGTCGATGCACCGACGGGTTCATCCCCGAGCGCCCTCACGTGGCGTGAGTGCCGCATAGCTCAGGCCCAGGACAGCGCCCCAGATCAGGTGCAGGACCAAGGTCATCACGGGGGCCATGATTCCCAGTTTCAGGCCGAACAGGCCAGCGCCGGCCATCGGCATGGGCAACAGCATCATCAGCAACCAGGCCAGCACGCTGAACGCAAGGCCCTTGGCAAGGGCCGTCTTGCCGGGCAGGACTTGGTACAGCAGGGCAAACGCAATGCCCCAGACCACGGTCCCGATGAAGAAATGGCCCAGCCAACCGACCACGGGACTGGCCGCAAGACCCATCTGCTTGTGCGCCATTCCGGCCAGCATGTGGATCACGTTCAGCTGAGGCATCATGCCCATGATCCCCTTGAGGATCATCAGGATGGACAGGGCCACTGTCGCAATGAAGCCGGCGAGAATCGATCGAATGTAGTTGTTGTTCATGGCACACAAGCTCCTTGTCTGGATGATTATTCGGACAGATATTCCCGAACCATCGATCGTCCCCGATGAATCCGGCTTTTGACAGCGGCGCGTGTCAGTTGCAGTTTTTGGGCGATTTCCTGGACGGAAAGCTCCTGAACATCGCGCAACACGATGGCCTCGCGGTAGGTATCCGGCAGGGATTGAATTGCATCGATCAGGTCGGATCGGATGTCCGGGTGCATTTGTTGAGCGAAGATGGCGTCGTCGGGTCCCGGCAGTGCGATCCATCCGCGCGTTGCGCGGTACAGACGAAAGCATTCGCGCTTGATGATCGAAAAGACCCAGCTTGGAAATGCAGCGATGGTGCGCAAGGCGCCAATGCGCTGGCAGACCAGCCACAGGCTTTCCTGTACGGCATCTTCGGCATCGCTGGCAGAAGCACACTGTGAACCTGCTATCCGCCGCATGTCCGGTCGGTAGGCGGTCAACAACGTCTCCAGCGCCCGTCGATCACCGTCCCGCGCGGAATGGACCAAATCGTGATCAAGTGCCATCTGCATTGCCCTCGCTGGTTGTCCTGCGCCTGGCGTGCATCGCGTCCTTGGGCACGATCAAGCCAGGATCCTCACCTCACCTCGTGACACGAGGTTTGATGGGTTGGTCGCGACGCGGCCTGCTTTCTTACATGTGGATGTGAGTGGCCAGGCCTCACGGCCAAGGCCATGGCGTGCACCGATCGTCCTTCCGCTGCTGGACAAAGCGAAGTGATTGGGACAAGGCGCTGGCCCAGCGCATCGCCAGCCTGGAGCTTTCAGCCGGGTGCATGGGTATGGCGAGCGGGCGACGCCGGACAGTCAGGGGGTGACGCGAACACCCTTCCAGAAGGCGACATGTCCCCGGATCGCGGCGGCCTTGGGCTTGGGGTCGGGATACTGCCAGGCCGCGGCCCGGTTGATGCTGTCGCCCACGATAATGTCGAGATAATGGGCTTCGCCTTTCCAGCCACACACGCTGCGCTGCGGGTTGTCCTGGAAGTGCTTCTCGACCAGCGACTCACGGGGAAAGTAGTGATTGCTTTCGACCACTACGGTGTCCGCGCTCTCGGCAAGTACCGTTCCGTTCCAGATCGCTTTCATGTGTCAGTTTCCTCTTCGATGATGTCGTCAATGTCCGATCCGGGGGCGGCAAGGGTCACGGACCATCCTCCATCGTGGTACGAATCTTCACTTCGCCGGTGATCGCGCGATGGATGGGGCAACGATCGGCGATCTCCATCAGCCGTGTCCGCTGATCCTCATCCAGCGTGCCCGAAAGCCGTATCCGGCGCGTGATTTCCAGGACGTGACCATCCTCGCTCACACAGTCCTCGCAGTCCCTGGCATGCAGTGCGCGCTGCTCGAGGGTGACCTCGACCTGATCCAGCGGCCACTTTTTCCTGCGTGCGTACATGCGCAAGGTCATTGAAGTGCAGGCGCCGAGGGACGCCAGAAGCAGGTCATAGGGGCTCGGGCCTGCATCATCACCACCGGCATGTTCAGGCTCATCGGCGACCAATCGATGCGGGCCGACAGTTATTTCATTGGTGAATGGTCTCCCGGAAACGGTGTGCACGCGCGCAACACCTGCGGCGGGCTCCCCGTCGTCGTGGGTCGCGTGCGGCAGATAGCGGTCGGCCCAGGCGGCGATGACCCGGGCCACGTACTCGGCGTCCGCGCGCGAGGTCAGCAGGTGATCGGCACCATCCAGCGAGACAAAGCTCTTGGGGTGGCGCGCAGCCTGGAAAATGCGTCGTGCGTGTTCAATGGGCACCACGCTGTCCTGGGGCGAGTGCATGACCAGCAGCGCACGGTCGAGATTTTTTACCTGCTCCTGCTGGTTCTGGGCACGCAGATCCTCGACGAACTGTCGGGTGATGGTGAACGAGCGTCCCGCCAGCGAAACGTCGACCCTGTCGGTATCCGTATCCTCACGGATGTCCTCGGGCAACTGGTGCTCGATGTGCGTTGGATCGGAAGGCGCAGCCAGCGTGACCACCGCGCGTGCCTCGGAAATGCTGCGGGCTGCCGACAGCACCGCCGCGCCGCCCAGGCTGTGGCCTATCAGGAGCGTCGGCGCCTGTTCGTGCTGGCGCAGGAAATCGGCGGCCTGGACCAGGTCGGCAACGTTCGAGCTGAAGTTGGTGTTCGCAAACTCGCCTTCGCTCATCCCGATCCCGGTGAAATCGAATCGCAGCACGGCAATGCCGAGTTCGGTCAAGGCCCTGCTGATGCGCGAGGCCGCAAGGATGTCCTTGCCGCAGGTGAAGCAGTGGGCAAACAGGGCACAGGCCCGCAGCTGCCCATGGGGACGATCCAGCCGTGCCGCCAAAAGGCTGCCGTCAGCACCACTGAATTGAACTTTATCCGAAATCAAGACAGGCTCCTTCTGGTCAGGTCTTGCTTGATGAATACGTGTTTTCCGTTCACAAGGTTCGCCTCATGTCATCTTATTGATAGAGGCGCCTGGCAAGCAAAACGATTCATCCTCGCAAGCATGCATTGCCTTGGGTTTGAGGCCGACAACCCGGATTCACTTGCGCGCGCTGCAGGATCGGCATGGTCATCCGGTTATATCGACAGGTAGCGGAGAACGCGGTTTTCGGCCCCGAACATGTCGTGCAAAAGATCTCTCGGGGTGCGTGGGGACCGTTGCACCACCCAGCCGACGGTGGACCCGTAGGCGATGTGCGCGAGGTAGACCGTGACCGGGAAAAGGACCGGAGCAAAATCCTGTCCGAACGTGCCAGCGCCGATGATGTCCATGACCGGACTCAGCATGAAGATGGTGGCAATGCCAAGCGCGTAGATGGTACCGACCCACCAGCGCATGCGACCGAACAAGGTGATGTAGATGAACGCGAAGCCGATTCCGTTCCAGGCGTGATCCGCCCATCCGATGAGATTGGACATCAGGTTCGGGCCATCCATGAAACGGTCGGTCAGTTGCACGCCGATCAGCATCGGCAATGATCCCGGCATGGCCTGGAATTCACGGAACCCAATCACCCGGACCACCTCCATGGCCATCGTGCCAAGGACGCCGGCGGCAAGCGCGATGCCCCCGGACCAGGCCAGCCGTTTCCAGCCCATCAGTGCGGCCAGCGCGAGGATGGCCAGCCACAGCAACGCGGCCGGTGCGATGGCGATGATTCCCAGCCGATGCATCGTGATGGCGCCTGTCGCCGACCAGGTGAACGCAAGCGGCGAGACCGATGCCGCCGCAAGGGCGAGCAGGGTGCTTCCGGCCTCACCCGGCGTGATGTGTTTGAACATGTACATGGGGTACTCCTGTCCGAGATGGCGGCGCGGAGGAGCGAGTCCACCGCGCCGCAGCCCTTTACCTGGCGGCCTGTTCGGTGAGCATGTGGAACTTCTTGTCCAGCATGCCGCCCATCATCGCGAAGCCGGGCGAGATTGCGGACAGCTGCGCAGAAGGCTTGAAATAGCCGATGTACGCCTTGCCGTGATCGGACCACACATAGATACGGGCCGGCAGCACGGCACCCGCGGCCGGGTTCATGCCAAAGGCCTTTTTGCCCATGTTCGGGTTTCCGACCAGAAAGCTTTGCGCGCCTTCCAGGTGCAGGCCGGTCATCGAGAGCACCTTGGCCTGGTCGATATGGCCCATGACCATCAGGTGATTGCTGGCCACGGCCTGCTTGAGTTGACTGACCGTGGCGGTGAATCCCTCGTGTGAGCTCACTTTCACGAAGGCGGACGAGGCATCTTGTGCGCTCGCCGTGGCGACGCCTGCGAACGCGGCTGTGGCAACAAGAGCGGCAAGCATGAAGTTTCGGTGGATACGCATGACGATTTCTCTCTCTATGTGGTTGGGGAAAACAGTGTTCAGGCGCAGTGTTGGCCTGCCCATGGGAGGCGCTGGCCGGGTCGATGGATTCGTCGGCAGGCAAAATCATTCAGGGTCTGTTTATCCCGCAGGTCGCCGGCCCGACCCGCAAGGGTCTGGCCTGTTCTGTGCCATGCGGCAGGACAGGCACGTGGCCGCTACCGCAGCGTCGCGCTTTGCCATGCGCCGGGGAAACGGGTTGCGCTGCAGCGGCCGGTGCCGGACGGTGTAAGGTTCGGCCTTCTTCGCACGACCGTGTGGACATGCATGCCATACCCAAACCCCTGAAGCGCAGCCCATCACCGAGCGACGAGCGCCTCCTGAATCCCTCCGCCTTGCGGGGCGGCATGCCTGCGCTCCACGATCCACGCGCATGAGGCGCCTGATTCTTGCGGGGGGCGGGCATGCGCATCTGCAGGTCATGCAATACCTCGGCAGGGCCTCGCTTCCTGGATGGGAAATCGTGTTGCTGTCACCGGATCCGGAGCAGGTCTATTCGGGCATGGTGCCCGGCTGGATGGCCGGCGAGCACGAGCTTGATGCATGCACGGTGCCGCTGCGACCCCTGGCACAGGCATGCGGCGTGCGTTGGGCCGGTCAGGCGCTGAGCGGCATGGATGCCGATCAGCGCTGCGTGTGGCTCGCCAATGGCCGGCGTGTCGGATACGACCTGTTGTCACTCAATACCGGCGCGGCCACCGATGCGGGGGCCCTTCGCGCAAGTGGCGATCGCCTGTTGCCGATCAAGCCCCTCGGGGCGTTCAGCCGCCGCTGGACGGATTTTTGTCAAACCCTGTCCAAGCAAACCCGGGCTCCACGCCTGGTGCTGGTCGGCGGTGGTGCCGGAGGCGTGGAGCTGGCGCTGGCCGCGCGCGAGCGCCTCGGGCCGGCCGCCCGCATCCAGCTGGTGTGCGGACTGGACGGCGCGGTACCCGGATCTGCACCCAAGGTCCTGCAACGGGTGCGACGCCGGTTGCGCCAGGCCGGCATCGAGGAACTGGACGAAAATGCCGTGGGTGCACCAGGCGGCATTGCGTTGGACAGCGGCAAGCATCTGGCCGCCGATCTTGTGCTTGCCGCCACCGGCGGCGTGGCCCCGGACTGGCTGGCTGGCTCGCAACTGGCGCTGGGCGAGGGCGGCTATGCGGCGGTGGATGCGTATCACCGCAGCCTCTCGCATACCGAGGTATGGGCGGTGGGCGATGTCTGTTCGCGGGTCGACAGGTCGCTGGCCCATTCGGGCGTGCACGCGGTACGGGCGGGTGCCGTGCTTGCCCGCAACCTCCACGCCGCCATGACCGAGGGCCGCTTGCGGCCCTACCGGCCCCGCGCGTGGTCGCTGTACCTGCTGCGTACGCGCAGCGACCATGCGATCGCGTCCTTTGGCCCGCTGAGCGCCGAAGGCGCCTGGGTGGCCGCCATCAAGCGCCGCATCGACCGAGGCTTCGTGGCGCGCTTCCAGGTGCCCGATGCCGGGGCTGAAAGCGCATCATGAGGGCGCCCTGCGCAACGCCTTGCGTAGGCCCGGTGGGTCGCCCCTGGACAGGGATATCCGTCACGCGGCATTTCCGGCGCGCCGCCGGCCGCGGACGTGCCGTGGCATACTCGCCGACGCCTGTTCATCCTGGCGCATCCGGGAAATCACGCCTAGTCATGCCTGATCACGCGAATGCGGAAGCCGTTGATGCCCTTTTCCGGAACGATGCATTCGTCGTCGACATCCGGCGGCAGATGCTGCGTTTTGCCACGTTGCAACTGGGGAATGCGGATCTGGCCGAGGACGCCGTGCAGGAGGCACTGATCGGGGCCATGAAGAATGCCCGGTCCTTCGCGCGGCGCGCGGCATTCAAGACCTGGGTGTTCGCCATTCTCAAGCACAAGATCGCCGATCAACTGCGCGCCCGCCAACGCCTGGTGCCGGTGCATCGCCTGCTCGACGACGAGCAGGCGTCGGACGATGAAATCATGGACAGCCTGTTCAAGCGAGGGGGGCCATGGCGACGCGAGCAGCGTCCACAGCACTGGCGTGAACCCGACGAGGCGATGCAGGACCAGCATTTCTGGGAGACGTTCGAATCGTGTCTCGAGCATTTGCCCGGACGCCAGGCGCGCGCCTTCATGATGCGCGAGTTCGTGGGCCTGGAGACGGCTGAAATCTGCCGCGAATTGTCCATCACCGTGACCAACCTCAACGTCACGCTGCATCGCGCGCGACTGCGCCTGCGCGAATGTCTGGAAAACCACTGGTTTGCCGGGGATCGTCGCTCATGATGAGCTGCAGTAAAGCCACGCGACTGATCTCCGAAGGGCAGGACCGGGACCTGACCGCTACCGAACGTGCCCGGCTGTCCCTGCATACGATGATGTGCCGCAGTTGTCGCCGGTTCGAGTCGCAGATGAACGTGCTGCGCACCTTGGCCCGCACCTTTGCAGGCACGGATCAGGGCGCGGACGGGAACGACCCGGAGGATGCCGATCGCCCTTGAGCCGTCGCCACGGCCATCGAGCACGCAGTGTAATCTGCCCAGGCACTGCCGCGACGAAGGTGTTCCACCTGCCCAGGCCCTGTCCATGTCCCAGCTCCCCCGTTGTTCCCGAACACCCCGCCCAGCACCTGCAGCGCACGTGCTGGGCCGCGAGGACCGTGTCGGCGCATCTTGCACCGGATGCGCCGCATGAGGCGCTGGCTGGTTCTCGCGTTGCTGGTGGCTGCAGTGATCGCCTTCTATGCGCTGCATCTGGGCGACCTGTTCAGCCTTTCCGGCGTCCAGCAGGGTCTGGCCCACTGGCGGGCCCTGCAAGCGCAGGCGCCGTACATGAGCGCGCTGGTGTTCATGGCCGCCTACGTGGTGATGGCCGCGCTGTCGCTGCCGGGTGCCGCCCTGCTGACGCTGGTGGCGGGCGCGCTGTTCGGACTGTGGGAAGGCACGCTGCTGGTCTCGTTTGCCTCCAGCATCGGGGCCTTGCTGGCCATGCTGACGGCGCGCTATGTCTTGCGCCAACCGGTGCAAAAGCGCTGGGGAGCACGGCTTGAGCGCATCAACCAGGGCGTGCGCAAGGATGGAGCGTTCTACCTGTTCTCGCTTCGACTGGTGCCGGTGGTGCCCTTCTTTGTGGTCAACCTGGCCTTCGGGCTCACCCCACTGCGTGCATGGACTTTCTACTGGGTCAGCCAGGTCGGCATGCTTGCGGGGACGTTCGTGTATGTAAATGCCGGCCGTGCGCTTGGCGACCTGCATAGTCTCTCGGGCATCCTGTCGCTGCCGCTGATCGGCTCATTTGCATTGCTCGCGCTGTTTCCCTGGGGCGCGCGGTGGCTGGTCGCGCGCCTGCGACTGCGGCGCGTCTACGCCGGTTACCGGCGTCCAGGACGTTTCGACCGGAACCTGATCGTCATTGGTGCCGGCTCGGCTGGCCTGGTGTCGACCTTCATCGCCCGCACCGTCAAGGCCAAAGTCACCCTGATCGAATCGCACAAGATGGGCGGCGACTGCCTCAACTATGGCTGTGTGCCCAGCAAGGCACTGATCCGCAGTGCCCGGCTGGCGCACCAGATGCGGCATGCCGAACGCTACGGGTTGCCCGCCGTCGAGCCGCAGGCCGCTTATCCACAGGTCCTGGCTCGCGTTCAGCGCGTGATCGGGACGGTGGCGCCGCATGACAGCGTGGAACGCTATACCCAGATGGGCGCCGAGGTCCTGCTGGGTCACGCGCGGGTGGTCGATCCATGGACGGTGGAGGTCCGTCTCGAGGACGGACAAACGCGCAGGCTGACCACGCGTGCCATCGTGCTGGCGACCGGCGCCGAACCGGTCGTACCGGAGATTCCCGGTATCGCCGACAGCGGTTATGTCACCAGCGACACGCTCTGGGAACGACTGGCCGGACTGGACACGCCGCCACGCAGGATCATCGTCCTGGGTGGCGGTCCGATCGGCTCGGAGCTGTCCCAGGCGCTGGCGCGTCTGGGGTCCGAAGTGACCCAGATCGAACGCGGCACTCGTCTTTTGCAGCGGGAGGATGAGGAGGTGTCGGCGGCAGCGCGGGCGTTCCTGGAAACGGATGGCGTCCGGGTCCTGACGTCGGCCGAGGCCGTGGCGTGCCACAGCGACACGGTCGGCCAGCGCCATCTGCGCGTCCACCAGGGGGAACAGGTGCTGGATCTGCCGTTTGACCTGCTGGTTTGCGCCACGGGTCGCAAGGCCCGCCTTGCGGGCTACGGGCTGGAGGAGCTGGGCATCGAAACCGAGCGCAGCATCGTGACCGACGCGTATCTGCAGACCCGGTTCCCGAATATCCTGGCTGCGGGTGATGCCGCCGGACCCTACCAATTTACCCATGTGGCCGCGCATCAGGCCTGGTATGCCACCGTCAACGCCCTGTTTGGCTCCTTCAAGCGTTTTCGCCCCGATTACCGGGTGATTCCGTGGACCACGTTCATCGATCCGGAAGTGGCGCGGGTGGGCCTGAACGAGCAGCAGGCACGCGCGCAGGGCGTGGACTACGAGGTGACCCGCTACGACCTGGACGACCTGGACCGGGCCATCGCCGATGAGGCCGCACACGGGTTCATCAAGATCCTGACGCCTCCGGGCAAGGACCGGATCCTTGGCGTGACCATCGTCGGGGCGCACGGCGCGGAGCTGCTGGCCGAATTCGTGCTCGCCATGCGCTGGAAACTGGGTCTGGGCAAGATCCTTTCGACCATCCACACCTATCCGACCTTTGCCGAGGCCAACAAGTACGCCGCGGGCGTCTGGCGCAAGGCGCACGCGCCAGAACGGGTCCTGCCGTGGCTGGAACGCTTCCACGCCTGGCGTCGCCGATAGCCTGCCGGGATGTCCATCGCACGGCATGCTTGGTTCAGGCGAGTCCGGGCATGGCGTGCCGCTGGTGGAAGCTGCGTGTAACAAAAGCGTGCAACCGACGACCAAGGACCTGCATCCAATTGAGGGGACGCCATGGGGATCCAGAAGCACGATCACCTCGTCGAGGGCTGGGTCTGCATCGGCCCGCTGCATCTGCCGACCCCCGCCTGCCGTAGGACAGGGTGGGCAATGGCGTCCATCCCCACCCACCCATGACCGGTACCTGCATGCCTGACTTCAATCTTCCCATCCATCGCCTGGCACTGGCGCTGGCCATGAGCATCGTGCCCGCTGCAACGGTCATGGCGAGCGCCACGCATGCGGCAGCGGTGCACGGCGCCGATGGTTCCCGTCAGGACCCCAAGACGGCCAAGTCGCCGGCGCCGGCAAAGGCGCAGGCCCTGAACGCCATTCGCGTCAACGCGCGAGCCATCGACCAGGATGTGCTGCCTACCAATGCGCAGGTCACAGGGCCGTTCGGGACCGCCCGAAGCGTGCTTGAAACGCCACGATCGGTGACGCCGATCACCCCCGCCTTGATGCGCGCAGTCGGTTTCACCAACCTGCGTGACATCATGCGCATCGCCCCGGACACCTACACCTCGACCGACTTCGGCGCACCGAGCCTGCCGGCGATACGCGGTCAGCTGGGCGAGATCTACGTGGACGGCCTGCGCCAGATCTCGGGCAACAACGGCTTTGGCATCCCGCTGTCGCTCAACGCCATCGAAACCATCAATGTCATCAAGGGCCCGCCGCCGGTGGTGCTGGGCACCTCGCAGCGCGTGGGCGGGTTCGTCAATCTTCATCTCAAGCGGCCTGATCTTGCGGCCGCGCATGGCAGTGCGCTGCTCGAGTCCGGCACCTGGCGGCGGCATGACGCACAGCTCGATTATTCGACGCCGATCGTGAAGGGACGCTCAGCCATCCGGGTCAGTGTCAAGGTCAAGCATGACGGCAGCTATTACGACTACGCCCACTATCGCAGCCAGGATGCCTACCTGGCCTATCGTCTCAAGCCCGATGCCAGGAGCCTGTTCGACGCCAGTCTCGAGTACGACCACGTCGACTTCAAGGACATCGCGGGCATCAACCGCCCCACCCAGAACCTGATCGACCACGGACTGTATGTCACGGGACAGGGCGTGCAGCCGAATGGATCGAGCGTGCCGGGGCCCTTTGCCCTGGTCGATCCGACCGGCTTGGTGAAGATACCGCGCCACCGTGTACTGACCGATCCGCGCGACGTGGATACTGTCCGGACATGGATTGCCCATGCCGATTACCGCCGGCAGCTCGGCGACAACCTGCTGCTGACCAGCACCAACGGCTACCAGCACCTGACCCGCAACGAAGTGGCCAACAACAGCTTCGTCGAAATCATCAAGGGCGACGACACGGCCGAAAGCCGCACTTCGCTCAGTCGCACGACTTCCGCGGAATGGCTCGGCAAACAGGCCACCCAGCAGACCCAGGCCGGCATCGACATCCGCTATGTGCATGTCCTGGGTTTCAGCCAATTTGATACCGAGGCGGACCTGCCCACCGGTCTGACCGGCCCGCTCAGCAACCGCCGGATTCCCCTGACGCCCGCACAGAAGGCGCAACTGGTGATGCTGCGTCCCGGTGTGTACGTGTCTCCGGGCGCGCAATACCCCCGCGCGGGCCAGCCCAATGGGTACATGATCTCGGACACCACGGACTCGACCAGCTACCAGACCGGTGTGTTTGTGCAGGAAGACCTGCATCCGGATGCGCGCTGGGACATTCTGCTGGGCGTGCGGAGCGACTGGTACGCCGTATCCGCGCGCGATCCGATCCCCCCCGCCGGCCAGGTTGCGGCGCACGACAGCGCCCACCACATGCTCAACGATTTCAATGCCAGCGTGACCTATCACCCCACGCCGGCGACGTCGGTGTATCTGGCCGCCAGCACGAGTGGCGCGACCTCCAACAGTCTGGGCGGGGGCACTCCACTGGGGGCAGGCAACCGCATTAGTCCGGCCGATTTCGCCAGCAGGAGCCGCTTTGCCGAGATCGGATTCAAGGCCGCACCGACCCAGGCCAACTGGTATGCCGATGTTTCACTGTTTTCACAGACCCGCAGCCTGCGCAACCGCAATGGCTCGCTGACCGGCATTCGCAGCCGCGGTCTGGACGGGCAATGGTTCTACCACGCTGAAAACGGATTTTTTGCCAATGCCGGCTTCAGCGTGCTGGACGCCCGCTATGATCATTCGATCAGCTATCAGGATACGCGACAGGTGCTCGACGCCTTTACCGGCAACCACCCCGGCATCGTGGCCGGAACCGGGGTGGGCGCACCCAATTTCGCGGCCTTTGGCCCCAGCACGCGGCGGGTGCAGGGGCTGCCCAGCCTGATGGCGTCGTTGCTGACGGGATACCGCTGGAACAGCGGGGTCGGCGCCACCTTTTCGGGCACCTGGACCAACGCCTTTCCGCTCGATTACCTGGGCACGGTCTGGATCCGCGCGCAGTACCGTCTTGACGCCTCGCTGTCGTACCAGTTCGACGGCGGCCATACCGAAATGCGCCTGGCGGTGGACAACCTGACCAACCGGAAAAACTGGGCGCCGGTATTCGATGGCGGCTATTTTGGTTCAACCGATGTCTTTCCCACGCTTCCAATCAATCTGATGGCAAGCTTGCGTTACCGCTTTTGATGGCATGAAAACATTCATCACCACTGTGCTGGCCATCAGCGTATTCGCGCTGTTCGGGTGCAGCCATCCAGCCGCGACCGATGCCGGGCCGGACCCGCGACATGTGCCCTGGGCGCAGGTCGTGGCTCGTGCGCGCGGCCAGACGGTGACGATGCAGATGTGGCAGGGTGATCCGGCGATCAATGCCTACATGAACGCCTACGTTGCGCCGAAGCTCAAGCATGATTTCGACATCACGCTCGCGTTGGTGCCCGGGCAGGGCGATGCCATCGTCAACCGGCTGATGACAGAGAAGGAAGCCGGACGTGCCCACAGCGCGGTCGACCTGGTCTGGATCAATGGGCAGACGTTCTATCAGTTGCGGCAGATCCACGCCCTGTGGGGGCCGTTCACGCAGGCGCTGCCGAACAACCGCTTGATCGACTGGAGCGACCCGTTCATCGCCTACGACTTCCAGCAGCCCGTGGAGGGCCGCGAATGTCCGTGGGGCAAGGTGCAGCTTTTGCTGATCACCAACCGCAAGCGCGTGCCCGTCCCGCCGCGCAATCCGGCGCAGCTGGCCCGCTGGATTCATGCCCATCCGGGGCGCTTCACGTTCGATACCGGCTTCACCGGCATGAGTTTCCTGAAGTCGCTGATGTATGCATTCGCCGACTCGCCCAAGGCGCTGGACGGCCCATACAACGCGGCCACGTATGTCCGTCTGCGCCATCGCGTGTTCGACTGGATCCGCTCCGTGCGCAGCGATCTGTGGCGACACGGCAGGACATTTCCCACCAGCACGGCGCAGATGTACCAGCTGTTCGCCAACGGTGAGATCGACTTTGCCATGAGCTACAACGACGGCGAAGTGGACAACAAGATCGACAGCGGCCTTTTTCCGGCCAGCGCTTATGCCTTCGTGCTGCACTCGGGCACCTTGCGCAACAGCCATTACATCGGCATCACGGCGGGGTCCGCACACAAGGCGGCCTCGATGGTGGTCGCCAACTTCCTGATCTCGCCCGCAGCGCAGCTGGAAAAGCTCAAGCCCTCGGTCTGGGGAGATGGAACCGTACTCGACATCGCGCGCCTGCCGGCAGCCTGGCAGAGCCGTTTCCGCGCGGCCGAACAACGCCGTCACTCGCCGACCAAGGCTTCCATACGTTCCTATGCCCTGCGCGAACCGGCCCCGGAAGTCATGATCAGGCTGTCGCATGATTTTCGCAGGAGGATCGTGGATGACTAGCGTGCGTCGCCGGCAGCCATGGATCGCGGTTTTCGTGCTGGTCACGGTGGTTCCGATCGTGGCCGGACTGGTATTCATGGCGACCTATGCCTCGGGCGGCATCGGCCTGCTCTCGCATGGCTGGACCGACGCCTACTGGCTGCGCGTGCTGGGCGATGCACGCACCTGGTCCTCGCTGGGATACAGCTTTGCGGTAGGCCTCGTCAGTCTGCTGGTATCGATCCTGGTGGCCTTGGGCGCGCTCGCGGCGCTGGGGCCGTGGGCCATGCGCCGCCCCTTGTCGTCGTTGTGGTTCGTGCCGCTCACGGCGCCGCCCCTGGTCGCGGCCATCATCAGCGTGGAAATGTTCGGCAATGCAGGATGGCTCGCGCGGGTGGCGCATGCCCTGGGCTGGATCCAGAGTCCGGTGGATTTTCCCGACGTGCTGTTCACGGCGTCGGGCCTGGGCATCATCGTGACCCATGTGGCCCTGGTGGCGCCGTTCCTGGTGCTGCTGTTCGGGCGCCTGGAGCGTCACCTGCGGCTGGATGCGCTGGCCCGCGTGGCACACACCCTTGGTGCCAGCCGCATGCAGGTGTGGACCCGCGTGCGCATACCGGCCCTGCTGCGCACAGCCGAACCGACCTTGACGGTCTACGGCCTGGTGCTGGTCGGTGCGTTCGAGATTCCGCTGCTGGTCGGTGCGCAGTCCCCGAGCATGATCTCGGTGTTGATCGAAAGACAGTTCGCGCACTTCGACATCACCACCAAACCGGAGGCCTACGCGCTTGCCACGCTGTATGCACTGATCGCGATGAGCCTGCTGCTGGCCTGGTTCGGCTGGCGCGGGACGCGGCGCATGCAAGGCCACGGCGCATGACCAGACGCGCGCTCATGCTGGCTGTATCGGTGCTGCTGGTCCTGCCGGTGGTGCTGCTGGCGCTGCTGTCGGTCAGTCGGCACTGGTCCTGGCCGGTCCTGTTGCCGCATGCATGGCAATGGACCCAATGGCGCGAACTGCTTGCTGGGCAGGCCGATCTTTGCGCGGTGCTGCTGCGTTCGCTGGGCATTTCGGTCAGCGTGGGCCTGCTGGCCACCGGCCTGGCTTTTCCGACCAGCCGGGCGGTGGCGCGGCATCGTCAGCGCGGCCGGCTCCTGGCCCTGAGCCATATCCCCTTCGCGCTGTCCCCCGTGGTGCTCGGTGTCGCGCTGTTGTACGGCTTCATGCAGCTGGGGCTTGCCGGGCACATCATCGGCGTGGTCGCCGCACAACTCATCTTCGCCTATGCCTACGCCGTGATCCTGCTGAGCGGCTTCTGGAACGAGCGCGTGCACGCGCTGGCAGCGCTGGCGGGGACCCTGCATGCCAATCGTTGGCAGGTCTGGCGGCACGTCCTGTTCCCGGTGGCGCGACCGATGCTCGGCGTGTGTTTTTTCCAGACCTTCCTGGTGTCGTGGTTCGACTATGCGCTGGTGCTCTTGATCGGCGGCGGCCAGGTCACGACGCTGACCATGCGGCTGTATGGCTATTTCGGCTCCGGTGACCTGCGACTGGCTGCGACCTGCGCGCTGCTGCTGCTGCTGCCACCGCTGGTGGCCCTTGTTGTCCATCATCGGTTGCCGGCCACGGCCGTGGCCGTCCATTTCGAGGTTTCCCGTGAATGACCTTGTGAACAGTGCGCTGCACGTCGAGGGCCTGTCGGTCGAACTGGGCGGCGCGCGCATCCTCGACGACATCAGCTTCGGCGTCGATCCGGGCACCACGCTGGCGATCATTGGAGCCTCCGGTTGCGGCAAGACCACGTTGCTCAAGACGCTGGCGGGCTTGATCGAGCCGATCAGCGGTCGTATCCGCCTTGGGGCCGCGCAGGTCGAGCACGTGCCCCCGCATCGCCGCGGGATTGTCTACCTGAACCAGGAGCCGCTGCTTTTCCCCCACCTGGACGTGTTCGAGAACGTGGCCTTTGGCCTGCGTATGCAGCATCTGCCCGAGGCGCAGGTTCGTGCGCGCGTCACCCACATGCTGGTCCAACTGGAGCTGGACGGTCTCGAGCAGCGCTCGCCACACGCGCTTTCCGGTGGTCAGCGGCAGCGCGCCGCCTTTGGCCGTGCCTTGATCATCGAGCCGGCGCTGCTGCTGCTGGATGAGCCATTCAGCAGCCTGGATCCGGCGACCCGGCGGGCCATGCAGGCGCTGTTTCGCCGGATCGCCTCGGGGTTGAACAGCACGGCCTTGTTCGTGACCCACGATCTTCGTGAAACCCTGACCATGGGCGACCAGGTGGCCATGATGCGTGCCGGTCGGCTGCATACCTATGCCGACCGGGAGGCGTTCTGCCTGGATCCGGCCACCGGCGTCATGCGCGAAGCGACGTTCTGGCAGGACCTGGCCGTGGGCGCCACCCGCGACGCGCGCCACGACACCGACACCGCGGGGTCCTGAAACCATGTCCCAACTGCAGGCCGCCGTGGTCGACAATGGCATCACCGGGCTTGGCGACCACTTCGCCGAGAATCCTGACGTGCACTACCGCTTCGAGCGCGTCGTGCCCGGCTGGCAACCGACGTTCGACGAGGACCTGGTGATCGTTCCGAACGGTGCCGATCACGTCGCGCTGCTGCAGGCACGCGATGCCATCCGCGTGGTGCTGGATCGCGGTGGCGTGGTGATGAACTTCTGTGGCTGTTTCACACCCTGGCTGCCCGGGACCACCTGGGTGCATGACAGCGCGCATCCCAATCGCGAGATGCGCTATCACGTGGTCGACGACCCCCTGGGCCTGATGCACGGTGTGGACCCCGCGCGCTTGAGCACCGAATCGCACGGCATCCGTGGATGGTGGGCTTGCGGCGGCCTGGTGACCCGGTATCCGGACCAGGTGGTGCTGGCAGATCCGTGGCAGCGTGCGGTACTGGTGGCCGACCGCCGTTCCACGCCGGGACTGATCATGGCCACGGCCAGTGGACCGCTCGTACATCCGGACCCCGATGCTGCCGAGGATCAGGGGCCACGCACGCTGTACCGGAACATGCTGCGGGTCGCCGCGCGGCAGCTGGAGTCAGGTCATGCATGAATCCCGGCACGCCCCCGTCGCACTGCTCTTCAACGGGGTGTGGTCGCAGTATGCCGTGGCCACGTCGGCCAAGTACCGGCCCCACCTGGACCTGCTGCATGTGCACGACCTGGGCGTCGAGCGCCTGCGTCCCTACCGGGCGCTGATCATTCCCTTCCAGAGCAATCATCACCTGATCGAACCGCAGCGCGAGGCCCTTCTGGGGTTCCTCGCGCGCGGCCTGCGGGTGGCGGTGTTCGGGGACGCCTCCGCATGGATCGGTGCGAACTGGGCCGATCGACCGGTGGACAATTACTGGTGGGCCGAACGGCCGCACGATCCACCGGTGGCCTGGACCGACTTCAGCCATCCGCTGTTTGACGGACTCGGCGCGCGCCAGGCCGGCTGGCACCATCACGGCGTGTATCTGGACATCCCGAATCGGGCCCGCGTCCTGCAGCGCAGTCGCGACGGCGAGGTCGTCACCTGGGTGACCCGGGAACATGGCGGACACCTGCTCGCCGCGACCTCGGACCCGATCGTCGAACACGGGATCCAGCAGATCCGCCATCTGGATCATTTCGTCGACCGGCTGATCGAGTGGCTGGGTGGCGGCCGGCCCCATCCGGAGCCGATGGTGCTTGTGCCGGACCAATTTCAGCACCAGGCCATCGCGCCATCCATTGCATCGTCCGCCCGTAGCTTCGCCGCAACATCCAGGCCCACCGGAGATATCGCATGAGTACGCCCGCCAACAACATCGATCCCGATTTCAGTGACCTCAAGGCCGTCTTTCTCAACTGCACCCTGAAGCCGACCCCCGAACTTTCGCACACCGAAGGCCTGATCGGCATCGCCCGCAACATCATGCAAAAACATGGCGTGGAAACCCAGCTCATTCGCCCGGTCGATCATGACCTGGCCCCGGGGGTGTATCCGGACATGACCGAGCATGGTGCCAAGCACGACGACTGGCCGCCGCTGCTGGAAAAGGTCATGGCCGCCGACATCCTGGTGCTCGGCACGCCGATCTGGCTGGGCGACAAGTCCTCGGTCTGCTCGCGGGTGATCGAACGTCTATATGCCGCTTCAGGACTGCTCAACGACGCCGGGCAATATGCCTATTACGGACGCGTGGGCGGTTGCCTGGTCACCGGCAATGAGGATGGGGCCAAACATTGCGCCATGAACATCCTGTATTCGCTGCAGCATCTGGGCTACGTGATCCCGCCGCAGGCCGATGCCTGCTGGCTGGGCGAGGCCGGCCCCGGGCCGTCCTATCTGGACCCCGATTCAGGCGGCCCGGAAAACGACTTCACCAACCGCAACACCACGTTCATGACCTGGAACCTGATGCACCTGGCGCGCATGCTCAAGCGTGCCGGCGGCATCCCGGCGCACGGCAACCAGCGCAGTGCCTGGGATGCGGGTGCGCGTTTCGACTTCGAGAATCCGGAATACCGCTAGGGTCACTGTGTCTGCAGCGCACGGGTCGCGTGCCGCAGGCGCTGGACCATGGTGTAGACCATCACCGCGATGAACAATCCGGTCCACAGCACCAGGTGGGCGGCGCCCACGATCATCAGGCTCAGGCAGATGAAGGCCTCGGTCCGCTCGCCCAGGCCCGGCGCGTAATGGAACGATTTGGCCGAGCTGTTGCGCAGCGCCGCGGCGATCGACAGGAACAGCGACATGGCAACGGCGATGGTGCCGGCCAGGATCACCAGCCACAGGCGGGCCTCGGGATAGCGCAGTGCCAGCGCCACGATCACCGACAGCTCGACCACGCGATCAAAGGTGATGTCCATGATCGCTCCGATCGGGCTGGGCTGCGTCATCCGGGCCAGGGTGCCGTCGGCAGCGTCCAGCAACCCGGACAGCCACAGCAGGATCACCCCCG